>CAZLWT010000112.1:0-5570 GCA_964563325.1 uncultured Rhodoluna sp.
GTTTCACTTGCCAAGCGCAGAGGTTTTGTTTTTCCCGCCGGTGAAATATACGGGGGTACAAGATCAGCCTGGGATTACGGCCCACTGGGTGTAGAACTCAAAGAAAACATCAAGCGCCAGTGGTGGCGCACCGTGGTCAACAGCCGCGATGACGTAGTCGGTTTGGACTCATCCGTAATTTTGCCTCGTAAGGTTTGGGAGGCTTCGGGTCACGTTCGTGAGTTTGTTGACCCACTGATCGAGTGCACCTCTTGCCACAAGCGCTTCCGCCAAGATCACCTCGAAGAGGCCTTTGAGGAAAAGAAGGGCCGCGCACCGGCCGGCATGTCAGACATCGCGTGCCCAAACTGTGGCAACAAAGATATTTGGACCGAGCCAAAAATGTTCAACGGCTTGCTTAAGACCCACCTCGGCCCAACCGAGGATGAATCAGGAATGCACTTTCTGCGTCCAGAAACGGCTCAGGGAATCTTTGTGAACTTTGCCAACGTGCTTGGTGCGTCGCGCATGAAGCCGCCCTTTGGCATCGGCCAAATCGGTAAGTCGTTCAGAAACGAAATTACCCCGGGAAACTTCATTTTTAGAACCCGCGAGTTCGAGCAAATGGAGATGGAATTTTTTGTTGAACCGGGCACCGATGAAGAGTGGCATGAATACTGGATTCGCGAGCGTTTCAACTGGTACGTGAACCTAGGAATTAACCCGGACAACCTCAGAATTTTTGAGCACCCGAGCGAGAAGCTTTCTCACTATTCGAAGCGAACCGTAGACATCGAGTACCGATTTGGTTTCCAGGGCAGCGAGTTCGGAGAGCTTGAAGGAATTGCCAACCGCACCGACTTCGACCTGACAACCCACTCACGAGAATCTGGAGTCGACCTGAGTTATTTCGACCAGGGCAAGTCAGAGCGTTGGACGCCCTATGTGATTGAGCCGGCCGCCGGCTTGACCAGATCGCTCATGGCCTTCCTAGTTGATGCTTATGCCGAAGACGAGGCTCCTAATACCAAGGGTGGCGTCGATGTTCGGACGGTCTTGCGGTTGGATTATCGCTTGGCGCCGGTCAAGGCCGCTGTGTTGCCGCTTTCAAGAAACGAAGCGCTTTCCCCGATTGCTAGGAACCTGGCTCAGGAACTTCGTGGCTATTGGAACATCGAGTTTGATGATTCCGGAGCCATTGGCCGACGCTACCGTCGCCAGGACGAAATTGGCACCCCATTTTGCGTGACCGTTGACTTTGAGACCCTTGATGATCACGCCGTGACCGTGCGAGAGCGTGATTCAATGGCTCAAGAACGAGTTTCGCTTTCCAAGCTAAGGGAATACCTCGGCTCTAAACTGCTTTCTTAAGGTGTGGGTTCATTGACTTCTAGCCAAGGATTAAAGTACGGCGGGCTATCGATTGATACGCCTGTCGTTCTTGCTCCCATGGCTGGAATCACCAACACCGCCTTTCGCAGACTTTGCAGAAACTTTGGCGGCGGTCTTTATGTTTCGGAAATGGTCACCTCACGCGCTCTAGTTGAGCGCACCGAGGAATCGATGCGGCTGGTGAGCCATCATCCATCGGAAAATATTCGTTCGGTGCAGTTATACGGTGTCGACCCAAAGACCATCGCCCAGGCTGTCACCATGCTGGTTGCCGAGGACCGGGCTGACCACATCGACCTAAACTTTGGTTGCCCGGTGCCAAAAGTCACTCGCAAGGGTGGCGGTGCTGCGCTTCCTTGGAAGCAGGACCTTTTTGCCTCGATAGTCGGTGCTGCCGTGAAGGCCGCCGGTGACGTTCCCGTGACAATAAAGATGCGCAAGGGCATCGACTCCGAACATTTGACTTATTTGGATGCGGGCAAGGCTGCTAGGGATGCGGGAGTGACGGCTATTGCTTTGCATGGCCGAACGGCTTCGGAGTATTACTCTGGCGAGGCCGATTGGAACTCCATCGCTGACCTGCGCGAGGCACTGCCAGACGTGCAAGTTTTAGGTAACGGCGACATTTGGTCGGCCGGTGACGCCATTCGAATGATGCGACAAACCGGTGTCGATGGAATCGTCGTTGGTCGCGGTTGTTTGGGCAGACCTTGGCTGTTCGCAGACCTGCAAAAGGCTTTTGACGAGTATCGATTGAACCCCAACTCCGATGCCGCAATTGACCCGGTTCAGCCAACTCTCGGCGAGGTCGGCGCGGCTTTTAAGTTGCACTCGGAACTCCTGGTGGAATATTTCGAAGATGAAGGCCGGGCCTGCCGAGATGTGCGAAAGCATGTTGCCTGGTACTTCAAGGGATACCCGGTTGGCGGCGACTTCAGAGCCGCCTTGGCTCAGGTTGAAAGCCTTCAACACATGGATGACATTTTGGCCACGTTGGATGCAGATGCGCCTTACCCCGGTGCCGCGGCGGAGGGCCCTCGAGGTCGTCTGGGTGGTGCTAAGTCTTGTGCGCTGCCAGAAAATTGGCTTGTTTCACGCGAGTTGGTGCAGAGCCAGCGTTTGTTGCTGACCGAGGCAGAGCTAGGGGTCTCTGGTGGCTAGGGCGCAGGAGCCTGGGTACAGCGAGTTCGATCGGGAACGATTTGTTGTCGAGGAACGCCTAGGCCCGCCACGCCGCGGAGAATTTGCTCGGGATAGAGCGCGTGTCTTGCATTCCTCGGCGCTGCGCCGATTGGGCGCCAAAACCCAGGTGCTTTCCCCGTCCGGTGGCGACTTTGCCAGGACGAGACTCACTCATTCACTCGAGGTTGCTCAAATCGGGCGTGAAATGGCCAATGACCTGGGCCTCAGTGCCGATTTGGTCGACATGGCCTGTCTAGCGCACGATCTTGGGCACCCGCCTTTTGGACACAACGGTGAAACCGCGTTGAACGACTGGTCTCGTGATTTTGGGGGTTTTGAGGGCAATGCCCAGACCTTGCGACTGCTTTCCAGGATGGAGCCCAAAGTTGTTGATGATGAGGGTCGGTCCGTTGGATTAAACCTGACGAGGGCCAGCCTAGACGCCGCGTGCAAATACCCTTGGGCTCGCACGCCCAACGTGAGCGTGGCAGGAATTGATCGCGGCCTCAAGTTTGGTGTTTACCAAGATGACTTGCCAGTTTTCAACTGGCTGCGTCTGGGGTCAGATGACGGTGCGAAATGCATCGAGTCCCAGGTTATGGATTTCGCCGATGATGTCGCATACTCGGTGCACGATTTCGAGGATGCGATAGTTTCGGGATTCATAAACATTGACGAGCTGAATAGCCCGAATGGTCGCGCCGATTTAATCAACAAAATTGCTGATTGGAACGGACACCGATTCCCGAACGACGAGCTGGAAGGTGGGCTCGAGCGGCTATCCCAGTCTGAGTATTGGCCAAAGGCATTCGAAGGTGCAACAGCCGATTTAGCCAGATTGAAAAACCTTACGAGTTACCTAATTGGATCATTCGTAAGCCGAACCACCGAGCGAGTGATGAGCTCAAACCCTCAGGAAACGCTCGTGCGATATTTTGCTCAGGTGGATGTGCCGCGGCAGGTGCAGATTGAGATTTCGGTTTTGAAGGGCGTCGTGTCGGCTTTTCTGATGGCACATGAATCAAGAAGGCCCTTCTACGAGTGGCAACGCGCACTGCTAACCGAGCTAGCTGATGCGCTGTTGGCTGCCAACGGGGATCATCTAGACGCCTACGCCAGTTCGGCTTGGGTTAGCAGCAATGATGAAGCAGACAAACGCCGAGCCATTATCGACCAAATTGCCTCGCTAACCGATCAGAGTGCACTCAATTTGCACAATCAACTCGTAAACCGCAGTGCTTAGGATTTAGGGCATGGCTGGCAAAATCCGGGCGACCGACATAGAAGAGGTTAAGAGCCGAATCAACATCGCCGATGTCATTGGCGAATATGTGGCGCTAAAAAACGCCAGTATGGGCTCACTTAAAGGGCTTTGTCCTTTTCATGATGAAAAGTCGCCATCTTTCAACGTTCGACCGGCACAGGGTTTCTATCACTGCTTCGGTTGCGGTGAGGGTGGCGATGTTTATAAGTTCATTCAGCGCTTGGATTCGTTGAGTTTTACCGAGGCCGTAGAAAAACTTGCCGCGAGAATTAGCTTCACTCTCAGCTATGAGGATGGTGGGCCTAGCCAAGATCAAGGCTCTCGAGCGAGAATCCTTGAGGCCAACAATGCCGCCGCAGTGTTCTACCAATCTCAGTTGACCACCGAGGCTGCCGCGGTTGGTCGTGAATTTCTTCAAGGACGAGGATTCGATCGGGCGGCGGCGGAACTTTTCGGAATTGGTTTTGCCCCCAAGGGTTGGTCTTCGCTGTTTGAACATCTGAAGGGGCTTGGATTCTCTGTTGAGGAACTGGTCAATGCCGGCTTGGTTACCAAGAGCGATAGGGGAGCCTACGATAAGTTTCGCGGCCGATTGGTTTGGCCAATCAGAGACACGACAGCGCAGGTTATTGGTTTCGGTGCCCGCAAACTATTCGAAGACGACCAGGGTCCAAAATACCTAAACACTGCGGATACTCTCGTGTATCACAAGTCACAGGTGCTTTACGGAATCGATTTGGCGAAGCGTGACATCACAAAGCAAAGTCAAGTGGTTGTTGTCGAGGGCTACACCGACGTAATGGCTTGCCACCTGGCAGGAATCACCACGGCAGTCGCCACCTGTGGAACTGCTTTCGGGGACGACCACATTCGACTTTTGAATCGGATGCTTTCAAATCAGGATGGTTCACCAGCTCAAGTTATTTTCACCTTTGATCCCGATGTCGCGGGTCAAAAGGCCGCTATGCGAGCCTTTGCTGATTCCGAGAAGTTTAAGGCCGATACATTCGTGGCCGTTGGTCCGAATGGTCTAGACCCCTGCGATCTAAGGTCAACTCAGGGTGATGAGGCCGTGCAACGAATGATCAAGGCAAAGAAGCCGCTTTTCGAATTTGCGATGCGACAAAAGATTGCTCTGTTCGACCTCAACAGCCTCGAAGGTCAGGTTGGTGCCGTGCGTGCCGCCGCCACCGTAGTGGCATCAATCGGCGATCCAGCAATGCGAGCGGCTTACACCCGCAAACTGATTGAGTGGGTTCCGCTAGATGAAAACCAAGTGCAAGCAATGGTGTTAGAGGCCGGTAAATCGGCCCGTGCGAATGCCGTTGCAGGGCTGAAACTCGAAAATCGAGGCGCAGCAAGCAACGCCGAGATTGAGGGCGAATCAGTTGGTTTGACCAAGGTTGTCATCGACCTAAACGATCCAATAAATCGCACGGAACGAGCTCTGCTAGTGGTCCTGGTGCAGTTAGCGGCCAGGTGTGACCGCGCCGAGTTGATTCGAATCGCGCTCGGAGCCTTCAGCAATCCTGCCCACGCTGCTATCGCACGGGCTGTTGCAGCGGTTGCGGAATCAGGTGATCTGAGCAATTGGCTGGGGTCCATAGCGGCCCAAACACCCGAGGATTTGCACCCGACTCTGCGCGAGATTGCAGCCACCACCATCCAGGTCAACACCGAAGACGTTTCGATGCTTGACCGCTATGTGCGCGGCATTTTGAACACCGGGCTACAGGTGCTTGCAAACCGAGAA
>CAZLWT010000113.1:0-5535 GCA_964563325.1 uncultured Rhodoluna sp.
TTCCGAACACCGCGACTCCCACCGATGAGGCAATCGACTGCACGGCAGACAGCACTCCAGAGGCCGAGCCAACCTCGCTGTTATCGGCAGAGCTAAGCACCACATCAAAGAGGGCAGCCACAACCAAGCCGGTTCCGATGCCGGCGATGATCATTCCAGGCACAATCTGCCAGATCGAGAAAGTGGCGAGATCGCCAAGGGTGAACCACAGCACGGTGGCCCCCAGGGCCTGCACCAGTGCGCCCACCTGAAGCACCGATCGACCCAATTTTTCTGCCAGAACGGCACCGCTCAATGCTCCACCGATTGCGCTTCCGAGGGCAATCGGTATGTTGCCAACGCCGGCGGCACCGGCGCTAAACCCGGCACCGAGTTGCAAGAGCAGGGTAATCACCAGGTAGATGCCGGTCATTCCAGCGAAGAACAGGAAGATGCCACCCAAACCAACTGTGTAGGCACGCTTTTTGAAAATTCCTGAATCGATTAGCGGGGTTGAGCCGCGTCGCAAAATAGCGCGCTGCTGAATGACGAAAAGGTAGAAACCCAAGAATGATGCGACGAGGCTAACCCAAGTCCAGGTTGGCCAGCCGGCCGGTTGGCCCTGAATTAGTGGGGTGAGTAGCAACACCGAAGAGGCGGCAACAATGAATGCCCCGAGCAGGTCAATTTTGATGCCCGAATCCTTTGGCGTCTTGGGCAAAATTCGATAACCGATGATCGTTGCGGCGATTCCAAGTGGCAGGTTTACCAGAAACACTGACCTCCAGCCCAGACCGAAAAGGTCGGCTTGGATTAGGGCGCCACCGATGACCGGGCCAAGAATGCCTCCGAGGCCAAAGACTGGACCGAAAACCGAGAAAGCCTTACCAAGGTCGGCGGGGGCAAAACTGGCTCGCAACAAACCAAACCCTTGTGGAAGCAGCATTGCACCCATGAAGCCTTGAATCAGGCGAAAGGCGATCAGCATTGGGGTGGTTGGCGCCACGGCGCAAAGCAGCGAGGCCACGGTGAAGGTAATCAGACCGAAAAGGAACATGTTGCGACGCCCAAAACGGTCGCCCAGGCGACCACCCAGAATGAGTCCGGCGCCAAGGCTAAGAGTGTAGCCTCCGATGATCCACTGCAGATCCGTGTTGCTGGCGCCGAGCTCCTTGGCAAAGGAAGGCCCAGCAACGTTGACTATTGTGGCATCCAAAAGGTCCATGATTTCGGCGGTCAACATGACGGCCAAAACCCACCATCTGAAGCGGTATCCGGTGTCCTTCGATGGTGCGGTCGCAACTGAAGTGTCGGTGGTTTTTTTAGCGTTGTCCATTGTGGGCAAATCCTCTGCAAGTAGATGCCTCGAGCCTACCGTTTTTGCCTGCCCGGGGCTTGGCGACTCGGCTACGACAGGCTAGAAACGATAAACTCGAAATAGTGCCCGAAAGGGGTTTAACTTGAGTTCAAAGAAGCTAATCAGTTTCGTATTTCCGGTCTTTAACGAGGCCGGGAACCTGCCTGCCCTTTATCTTGCCTTGCAACCAATGCTCAATGAACTTGCTTTTGAGGCGGAGCTGCTTTTTGTCAATGATGGCAGCCAGGATGACTCACTGCTTTTGCTGCAGGGTCTGCAGGCCAGCGACTCGAGAATAAAAATAATCGACCTGTCACGCAATTTTGGCCACCAGATTGCCGTCACCGCCGGGCTCGATGCGGCGCTCGGCCTTGCCGTCATCGTCATGGATGCCGATTTGCAGGATCCGCCCCTAGTCTGCCTAGAGCTGGTAGCTAAGTGGCAAGAGGGAAACGAAGTGGTTTACGCCCAAAGGCGCACTCGCAATGACGGTTTCTTCAAACGCGCCTCGGCAAGCTTTTTCTACCGCACCCTCAGGAAGCTTTCCGACATCGATATTCCTGTCGACACCGGGGACTTCCGTCTCTTGGATCGACGAGTGGTAGATGAAATCAAAAAGTTCAAGGAACACAACCGATTTCTGCGCGGAATGTACAGCTATGTTGGCTTTCGCCAAGCCGCGGTTCAGTTCGATAGGGCTGCGCGCCTAAACGGCGATTCCGGTTACCCACTGAAGCAAATGATCAAGCTCGCCAGCGACGGCATCCTAGGTTTTTCCACCTACCCACTCAAGGTCATTAGCCGGATTGGGGTCACCGCCTCGTTAGTCGCTCTCGGTGGAATCATTTACGTACTGTTTATGAAGGTTTTTTTACCGCAGTACGTTGTTGAAGGCTGGTCATTCATCGTTATAGCGGTGCTTTTTATGGGCGGCTTGAATCTTTTCATGCTCGGCATTGTCGGAAGCTACATCGGCCGCATCTATGCGGAGTCTCAAAACAGACCTTTATATATAGTAAGAAAAAGTTACAGTCGCACAGAGGGCATCGAAAGTTGAAGCAGCTAAGAAGATTTCTTGGCGGCACCGCCACAATAGCGACCAGCTTTGGAGTGGCGGCGTTCTTCATCGGAGCCTATCGTTCGGCTATCCCTTCACTTTGGGGTGATGAAATCGCCACCTTGATGACGGCTGAACGAACCATTCCAAGCATGTTTCAACATGTCTTTGGGGTGTTCGATACGGTTCACGCGGTGTACTACATAATCATCCACTTTTGGATTGGCATTTTCGGAACTACCCCCTTCGCAATTCGCTTTTTCAGTGCCATCGCAATCGGATTGGCGGTTGCGGGTTCGGTGGTTCTGGCCAAATTGCTGGGCGATCGTCGGGCTGCCTGGTTCGTGGGTGCAGTCGCGCTGTTTTTGCCGAGGCTAACCGAGTCGGCCACCGAGGCCAAGTCAACCGCATTGAGCGTAGCGTTGGTTACTTGGCTCAGCGTTTTTCTCGTCTGGCTGCTCAAGCGTCAAGAGCGTCGCATTTGGCCTTGGGTAGGATACGGGTTGCTGGTTGCCCTGAGCCTCTCCGTATTTATGTTTAATGGCCTAATGCTCATTGCCCATCTGGTTGTGGTTCTGACTTCTCGAGTGCACCGCGATGTGATGCTGCGTTGGGCCACTGCGGCAATCCTTGGAGCGTTGCAGGCCTCGACCATAATTATTGTTGGATTTTTTGAGCGAGCTCAGGTTTCCTGGATTGAGAGCACTCAGGTGAGCTGGCTGAAAGTTTTTGTCGAGCCCTGGTTTCTCGAAAGAAATTATGCGGTCGCCGCGGCCGTGGTGCTCTTATTGTCCGGTGGCTATTGGATGTTGTCGAAAGTCTCTACCCTCGGCGAAATTACCAAGGCTGCAACGACACCAAGTGACCCGCAGGGGCCCAACGAGGTTCGCGGGCTGAACCCTTTGCTCGTCGGCTTGACCTTGGCGATAATTCCGATCATTGTCCTGCTGATTGCAACGCAGTTCATCGACATGTATGTTCCCCGCTATGTTGCCATGTCTTCAACCGCTGTTGCATTCATCCTGGGATACCTGTTGTCGCGCACCCCCCTTGCGCTGGCCTTAGCCGGTGTCGTTCTGTTGGCCGGTTCCGCAGTCCCCGATTATTTGCACCAGCGCACAGTGTTTGCCAAAGACAATGACTTCTCTTCGGTCGCGAAATACATCGGGGCCAACTCAATGGTCGGCGATGCCATTGTCTTCGATGAGGCTTCAACCGTTTGGTCGGCCATGCGCACCATGAAGTATGTCTATCCTGATGAATTTAAAAAAGTTGACGATGTCACCTTCCTGGAGTCCTATCAGCAGAAAGCCTGGCTGCGAGACCGGTTCTATGCAGTTTCAGAAGTGGCCGACAAATTATCAGCGGTTCAGCGAGTCTGGTTGGTCGAGTACCGAAAACCAGGAAGCGAACCCAGCGACTATGGTCTCGCTGACCTTACCAACCTAGGTTTTAAAATTGCCGTAAAAGCACCCAATCGCTTCAGCATGACCTATCTGCTGACTAGGTAGGTGAGCCACTCTTCCGTAATATGGAAGATAGTGGGGTAATAGAAAGTTACAACGTGAAATTGAAAGCCTGGCTTCAGCGCAGCTGGGTCATGGCTACCCTGTTTGGGGTTGCTGCGGTTCTAGTCGGATCCTTCCAATCCGAGGTTCCATCGCTTTGGGGCGATGAAATCGGCAGCCTTATGTCGGCCGAGCGTAGCCTTTCCGATCTCTTTGCGCATCAACTGGGGGTTTGGGATGCCGTTCACGGCCTTTACTACATAATCCTGCACTTCTGGATTCAAGCATTCGGTAGTTCGGTATTCGCTCTCAGGTTTCTCAGCGCAATCGCCTTTGGGTTTGCCGTTGCCGGTGCGACAACTCTGGCCAAGCTGCTCGCCAATCCAAGGGCAGCATTTCTAACGGGTCTGGTGGCTCTTTTCTTGCCTCGCCTAACTGAGGCGGCCACCGAAACCAAGTCTCAAATGCTCAGTTGCGCCGTCGTAACTTGGCTGACCGTGTTTTTGATCTGGTTGCTCAAGCAATCGAATCAGAAATGGTGGCTCTGGGCGTTGTACGCGCTTGGCGTTGCCTTGAATATCTACCTATTCATGATTTCGGGACTGGTTATCTTGGGGCACCTAGCGATTGTGCTTTTCAACGCCAAAGCGCGTAAAGCCATTTGGTATTGGTTGCCGGCTAACTTTCTCGGGTTTGCTTTGGCACTACCCGTTATTTATTTTGGTTATTTAGAGCGCAATCAGATCTCTTGGATCGAGTCCAGCTGGGTTGATTTTAATTCCGTGGTAGTCAAACCCTGGTTCCTAGATGTGCAGTACGCAGTGGCCGCCGTTTACATTTTCGTTTTTTTGGGGGGCTTCCTAGTTCTGCGCAAGGGCACCATAAAAGACAAAAACAAGGCCATCAGTGCCGTTGGCGTTGGGCTAGCGCTTAGTTTCGTCCCTGCGATTTTCTTGCTGGCAGCAAATCAGGTTTCCGGCATTTACATTCCTAGATATCTTGCGATGTCGGCAACCGGAGTGGCTTTCCTAATCGGATACCTTCTTTCAAGGATTCACTGGGTTGCCGGGCTTATCGGCGCACTGATCCTGACAGGTTTGGCAATGCCGAGCTATTTTTACAGCCGCACGCTATATGCCAAGGACGGCGATTTTGCCTCGATTGCAGCGCTGCTGGATGCCCGTTCCTCGGCCGGCGACGCTGTGGTTTTTGATGAGGAATCCCTCATGTGGCCAGGCATGAGCACTGTCAAACAGGCTTACCCAAGCTCGTTTGTCGGGCTCAACGATGTGACTTTCAAGCGATCGTTTCTATCGGCTCCGTCGCCACACGATTACGCATACGATATTCCGAGCATCGCGGGCAGGCTCGACGACATCCATCGCGTTTGGCTGATTGAGTACCGAGCCTCGGGCAAGCCTGCCAGCAGGTATGGCCTCAATGACCTGGCCAAACTCGGTTTCACGGTCACCGAACGATTCCCAAACCCGTTTAGCGTCACGTATTTGCTCACCAGGAAGCTCGACCCGCCAAGACACCTACCGGGTCTATAGTCGCCTGGCCGGGTCTAAAGTCGCCTAGTGAGTTAGGGCAGTGGCTTAGCCCTGTCTTTTAGGCAACAGTAGCCAGGTGTA
>CAZLWT010000114.1:0-5527 GCA_964563325.1 uncultured Rhodoluna sp.
ATGGCCTTCAGGCACGGCGTCTCATTTCTTATTCGCGGATCTTGCGGGGCTAGGCCCGGATTTCACCGGTCTGCTCATAGGTTGCAATCTTCTCGATGCGGCGGATGTGGCGCTCATCCATCGAAAAGGGCTCTGCGACAAAGGCTTTGATTAGCTCGAGCACCTCGTCTTGGCTGTGCTGGCGAGCACCGACGGCAATCACGTTGGCATCGTTGTGCTGCCTGGCCAGAACGGCCGTGGACTCATTCCAAACCAGAGCGGCGCGGATGCCCCTGACCTTATTGGCGGCAATCTGCTCACCGTTGCCAGAGCCACCAAGCACGATGCCGAGGGCTTCGACCCCGGCGATTTGGTCGCCAATTACGGCGAGCGCCGCGTTGATGCAGAAACTCGGGTAATCGTCTAGCGGGTCGTATTCGGCTGGGCCGTGATCGAAAAGCTCATGACCGAGTGCGGTCAGTTCACAAATTAGAAACTGGCTGAGCTCTAAACCGGCGTGGTCGGTGGCAATGTGAATGCGCATTCTGGTTCCCTCTAGCGTTTTGGCTTTGGTTTGGCAGCGAGCGGTCGTTTCTTGATTGTTGCGTCGCGCTGCAACAGCAGGAAGTAGGTCACGGCCGCGCCGATGAACGAAGAGATGGCGAAAACGATTGCAATGATCAAAAAGTATTGAGCCTGCGAATCACGCTGGGCCGGGGTCAAGCCCGTGGTTTGTTGCAGGGTCGCGGTAAAAAGCAGGTAAACGCCGACTGCCACCACTGCGGTGCTTGCAATGTTCATGTAAAAGCGGCTGGTTGGCCTGAGCTCCTTGAAAATCCAACCACCGATGGCCCACACGCTGAAGGCCGGCATCATGAACAAAATGGCAACCGTGATGGCGTCGTTTAGACCAACCTGAAAACTCATGTCGGCAAAGACAAGGTATCCCAGTGATAAAAGCCACGAAACGGCAAAAACCGCCGAGGCTTCGACTAACGGGCCGGGTCTCAGTCGCATTTTGAACCTCTCGCTCAGTTGAAAGAATCAGGCCAAATCACGCAAAAAACCTTGACCGATACAACTACTAGGCTAGTTGAAGAATCCGCTAATCAGACATAGGAGTCGCCATGCCCGGAGAAAACCTGACTCGCCTCGAAGCCCAAGCTCGAGCCGCCATCATCACCGTTGACAGCTACCGGGTTGAGCTTGACCTCAAGCCAACCGAAACCACCTTTGCCGCCACCACAACCGTTCGCTTCAACTCGAGCCAGGTTGGCGCCAGCACCTTCATCGACGCCATCACCGCCAAGGTTCACTCGGTGGTTCTAAACGGCGAGACGATGGATGTTGCCGAGGTGTCGGACGGCGTTCGCATCCAACTGTCTAACCTTGCTGCCGAGAACGAACTCGTTGTGGTTTCAGACAACAACTTCATGAACACCGGTGAGGGTCTGCACCGTTTCGTTGACCCGGTTGACAACGAGGTTTACCTTTACAGCCAGTTTGAGGTGCCAGACAGCCGACGCATGTTTGCCGTCTTTGAGCAGCCAGACCTCAAAGCCAACTTCGAGTTCGTAATCACTGCGCCTTCCTACTGGAAACTGATTTCCAACTCACCAACCCCAACACCGGTTGCTGCCGGCGAAGGCGTTGCCACTTGGGCCTTCGAGCCAACACCTAAAATTTCTAGCTACATCACGGCTTTGATCGCCGGGCCATACGACGAGATTCGCAGCGAGCTAACCAGCAGCTCGGGTCGCGTGATTCCCCTCGGTGTCTTCTGCCGCAAGTCGCTAACCGAGTTTATGGATGCCGACTACGTGTTCGAAAAGACCCGTCAGGGCTTTGCCTTCTTTGAAGAGCAGTTCGACATGCCATACCCGTTTGCCAAGTACGACCAGCTTTTCGTTCCCGAGTTCAACGCGGGTGCCATGGAAAACGCCGGTGCCGTGACCTTCACCGAAACCTATGTCTTCCGCTCCAAGGTGACCGACGCCATCAAGGAGCGTCGAGTTGTCACCATCCTGCACGAGTTGGCTCACATGTGGTTTGGCGACCTAGTCACCATGCGCTGGTGGAACGACCTGTGGCTAAACGAGTCTTTCGCCGAATACGCTTCGACCTTGGCAACCGCCGAGGCCACCGAGTGGCACGGCGCGTGGAACACCTTCGCCTCACTCGAAAAGTCTTGGGCCTACCGCCAAGACCAACTGCCTTCGACTCACCCAATCGTTGCCGAGATCAATGACCTCGAAGACGTTCAGGTTAACTTTGACGGCATCACCTATGCCAAGGGTGCTTCGGTCTTGAAGCAGCTGGTTGCTTGGGTTGGCCAAGACAAGTTCATGGCCGGTGTCGCCAGCTATTTCAAGAAGCACTCCTATGGCAACACCGAACTAGCCGACCTGCTAACCGAGCTCGAAGCCCAAAGCGGCCGCGAACTGCGCAGCTGGTCAAAGCTTTGGTTGGAAACCGCCGGAGTCAACACCCTGCGCCCAGAGATGACGGTGAGCGAAGCCGGAACCATCGAGGCCTTCGCCATTACCCAGACCGCCATTGCCGAACACCCCACCCTGCGCCCACACCGCTTGGCGGTCGGCTTCTACAACAAGGTCGATGGCTCGCTCAAGCGCATCCATCGTCTGGAACTTGACGTGGACGGTGCTCGCACCGAAGTTGCCGAACTGGTCGGCCTTGAACTGCCTGATTTGATTTTGCTAAACGACGATGACCTGGCCTACGCCAAGATTCGCCTGGACGCAGGATCGTGGAAAACCGCTCTTGAGCACCTCGCCTCGATTGAAGACTCTTTGGCAAGAGCCCTAATCTGGGGTGCCGCTTGGGATGCCACTCGCGATGGCGAAGCTAGCCCGCGTGATTACATTCACTTGGTGCTTGCCAACATCGCTACCGAGACCGAATCAACCACCATGACGATGCTGCTGCGCCAGTTGGTCACCACGGCAAATATGTATGTTGCCGAGCCAAACCGCGAGGCCGCACAGACTGAGGTTGGCGATGGTCTTTTGGCTTTGGCTCGCGCCGCCGAGGCCGGTTCAGACGCCCAGTTGCAGTTCACCAAGTTCTTTGCGACCTTCGCAAGAACCGAATCGCAACTGGACGCCATTCGCGCATTGCTATCCGGCGACCAAAAACTCGAGGGTCTAGCAATCGATCAGGATCTGCGTTGGGAACTTCTGACAGCTCTAGTTGTCGGTGGCAAGGCAGCCGAGTCTGAGATTGACGCTGAACTTGCAAAGGACAACACCTCGAACGGTCAGCGTGCCGCCGCTGCTGCTCGGGCAGCCCTGCCAAGTGCCGAAGCCAAGACTCGCGCCTGGAAGCAGATGGTTGAGACCGATGAGCTATCCAACGTGCTGGTGAACTTTGCCAGCATCGGATTCGGCCGCGTGTTGAACACCGATTTGCTCAAGCCATTCGTGAATCAGTACTTCGATGCCATCCTCGGCATCTGGGCCTCAAAGACCTACAAGATTGCCGAGTACCTAATCGTCAACCTCTACCCGGCCGGTTTGGCAAATGCTGACCTGGTGGCACAGACCAAGTCCTGGTTGGCCAATACTGACCTGAGTGAAAAAGCTGCCCTCAAGCGCATGGTTATTGAGAACCTTGCCAATGTCGAACGAGCCCTCGTGGCTCAGGCGGTTGATCTGGCAACACCATAGGGTTAAACCATGATTGATTTCTTCAACGCGGTTTCGGCTTGGTTCACGGCAGTGTGGGTCGATTGGCACACCCTGTTTCGAGTGGTGTTCATTCTCATTGGCGCAATCATCGCCAGAATCGCGCTGCAGTTTGCTGTCAACCGGGTCGTCAATCGGGTTGCCTCGGGTGCCAAGCGTCGTCGCGATGGTGCCGATAAGGCAAGAACCGAGCTGTCGCCACTGACCTCTGAGCGAGTCGAGCAGCGTGCCAGAACCATGGGCACGGTGCTTGGCAACCTAATCAGCTGGAGCATTATCCCGCTGGCGGTCATCATGGTGCTTGGCGAGTTGGGTGTTGCTATTGGAGCCTTGGCTACCGGCGCCGGCCTGATTGGAGCCGCGATTGGTTTTGGTGCTCAGTCACTGGTTCGCGACCTGATCTCTGGGCTCTTCATTGTTTTCGAAGACCAGTACGGCGTTGGCGACCTCGTTGATTTGGGTCAGGCCTCCGGTGTTGTCGAATCGGTCGGGCTGCGAGTGACCCAGGTGCGTGATGTTGAAGGCACCCTCTGGTACGTCAGAAACGGCGAGGTGTTGCGAGTTGGCAACCAGTCACAGGGTTGGTCAAGGGTCATTCTCGATATCGCACTGCCCTATGACACCGACATTGAAAAGGTTGAGGCTTTGGCGCTTCAGGCCGCCGAGCGAGTGGCCGCCAAGGCCGACATCAAAAAGGGTTTGATTGGCAAGCCAGAGGTCTGGGGAATTCAGTTGTTATCCGGCGACCAGGTCGTCATTCGCCTGGTGCAAAAAGTGAAGCCTGCCAATCAAGATGCAACCGCTCGCGCACTGCGGGCCGAAATAAAAATGACGATGGATGCCGCCAAGACGGCTCTTGCCACCAGCAATCCAAACATTTACGTTTCGATCGAGAAGGCTCGGGCCAAGTAATTGGATTCCGCATTTTTTGAGCAAGTTGGCGGCAGCGAGACTTTTCGCCGGCTGGTAGCCAAATTTTACGAAGGCATTGCTGCCGATGAGGTTTTGCGCCCGATGTATCCAGAGGAAGACCTTGGCCCCGCCGAGGATCGGCTTCGCATGTTTCTAGAGCAGTACTGGGGTGGCCCAAGCACCTATCAAGAGCAGCGTGGGCACCCGCGGCTTCGCATGAGGCACTTCGCCTTCAAAATAAATCCCGATGCCCGCGAGCGCTGGCTGCTGCACATGCGCGCCGCACTTGATTCTTTGGAGCTACCCCCGCTTTACGGGAATGAACTCTGGGATTACCTTGAGCGCGCGGCCACCGCGATGCTCAACACCATGGAGGAATGAGCCCTAGCGGTGCGTTGCTGCCTTTGCCAAGACGTGACCGTGCTGGCTGCTCAGGCGAATCCATCCATCGGCTCGGTATAAGCCAACCTGTTCGTTTTCGGTAAGAAAACCAAGGCCAGCTGCCACAAAAGCGGCGCCGGTTGGAATGGTCGAATCCAAATCCATGGCCCGACCCCAAATTTCTCCTCGGATGCGAGCCGCTATCGGCCCACCAACCGCTTCGGGAAGCGAATCGGCCACCAGGGCAATGCCGTCTCTGGCGGTTTGAGTCAGCTTTTCCTCCGACACCTCACCAAACTCGACCCAGCCGGTGCGAGGTGGCGAGATTCCCGCCCAGGGCGCTCTCGATGACTCGGGTAGTTCCAACACTAAAGAGGTTTTGCCAAAGGTGTTTGGAATCAGCAGCAGCGGAAGCCGGTCAAGAACCGAGGCAATCGGCACGATGGCGTCAATCTCGGCCGGCTTAGCAAGTTCGCAGGTGCGAAGGCCAAGCACTGTTGGCCCGGTATCCATCAGGTTGCCTGAAAAAATCGGTGCCACATAGGTGGCCA
>CAZLWT010000115.1:0-5457 GCA_964563325.1 uncultured Rhodoluna sp.
GAGATTTCTGAATGTGACTGGAGTTCAGACGTGTGCTCTTCCGATCTAAACCAGGAAAACACCAAGCAGAATCAGAATCACCTGCAGACTGGTTGGCACCCAGTCGCCAACGTTTATCGACATCCCATAGACCAAACCCACCTCTTTGGCTGCAGGTGCACTCACCCCGGCGAGCCTTGCCAACTGGTCAGCAACCAGCGGTTGCCGCATCAGCATCGCCGCCTGCGAAAACGGCAAGGCGTTGATTACGTTGGCAACCGAGTCTGGCAAAACCCCAACCGGAACAAACGACCCGGCCAAGAACCCGATACCGGTTCCAACTATCGTGCTCAAAGATGTGAATCCGCCGCTGGATTTGATGAAGCTGGCGCCGAAAGCTGCCATCGCAGAGAAGGTTAGGCAGAGCAAAAGCAAGTATCCGAGTGTCTGAAATATTTCAACCGCGCTCAGCATTTCTTGCCCGGTCGCCGCGAAGATTGCCAAGCCCACCCCGAAAACGATGAGGCTCATCACAACTGCCACCGTGAAAGCCGCTAACAGGTACCCGGCGGCCAATTGCAGTTTAGAAACCGGGGACACCAGAAACTCCTTGAACCGGCCGGCATAGCGATCTTCAACAAAGGTGTTCATGGCAGCCAAACCTGTGGTGACAGTTGTGGTCATCAGGATTCCCGCAAAAACCCATGAGTTCACGAAACCGTCGACGCTTGCCTCGGCACCCTTGCCAAATGCGTTGTTGAGCGAACTGACCTGCTGACTGCCCAAAAACAGCGTGTAGAGCAGCAGCAATATCAGCGCCGAGAGCAACGAGAGAAAAACACCCATTCGGTCTCTGAAGAAGATGCGCAGGTTGCGACCGACCAGGGTTGCCACAATCTTCATTTGCCACCCCTAGCTGTCAGGTTCAAAAACACGTCGTCCATGTTGCCGTGCCGCAACTCAAAATCCAGAACCACCGAGCCGAGTTCGTTCAAGAGCCCAAGCGCTTGCAGGCTGTCTTTAGCGTTTATTTTGGCAACGCCGCCCTCGTTGAGTTCACATTCCAACCCCATCGCCTGCGCGGCGGCTGAAACCTTCTCGGGTTGCGCGGAAATCACGGTCAGCATGGTCGAGCTGTATTGGCTGCGCAACTCAGCCGGGCTTCCCTCGGCAATCGCCCTGCCGTGATCAATCACCAGCACTCGGTTGGCGTTCTCGGTTTCCTCCATATAGTGCGTGGTCAAAAACAGGGTCAGCCCAAGTTCGGTGCGCAACTGATGCACGGTGTTCCACACGTTTTCTCGGCTCTGCGGGTCGAGCCCCGCGGTCGGTTCATCAAGAAACAGCAGGGCCGGCGAATGCAGCAGCGCGCGGGCAATGTCGGCGCGACGTTTTTGACCCCCAGACAAAAGACCATAGCGACGATGGATAAATTCTCCGATGTCGATTAGTTCAGTCAGATAGGCGATGCGCTTATCTGCCCCCTCGACCTCATAGAACGCGGCCTTGGTCTTCAGGTTCTCACCCACGGTCAACAGTGGATCGAGAATCGAATCTTGAAAGACCACGCCAATCTGGCCTCGAATCTGGCGATCGTCCTTGCCCACAGCCAGCCCGTTTAGTTCGATTGCACCTGAGTCGGGTTGCATAAGGGTGGTCAGGCAACTGATTGTTGTGGTCTTGCCGGCGCCGTTGGTGCCAAGAAAGGCAAAGACGCTTCCCGATTCGACCTCGAACGAAAGATTGTCGACCGCACGCAGCGACCCAAAAGACTTGGTCAGCGATTCGACTCGTATGCTCATGCTTGAAACCCCCTGGCTTGAGTTTAAAGTCAAAGCGTTGAGCAGGGAAGAGTCGGTTTTAGAGGGATCCCCGCCTAGTAGCGCTCGCGCACCTGAATCACGTTGCC
The DNA here is from genome assembly GCA_964563325.1 of uncultured Rhodoluna sp. Lineage (GTDB taxonomy): Bacteria > Actinomycetota > Actinomycetes > Actinomycetales > Microbacteriaceae > Rhodoluna. The sequence continues at coordinate 1,889 of CAZLWT010000115.1, forward strand.
GTCTGGATCGTTGCCATCGGCATAAACCCAGGCTTCATGCTCTTGGGTTTGCGACTTAATGTGACCCCCGTTTTGACCGGCCGCCAACTGAGCCTTTGCGATGCTTGGCACTTCAAACACCGGTTTGATTGGGTTGTCTTCGCCAAGGCTCGGTTCACTGCGGTGCTCTTCTGGCAGCAAGTGCAACAGCACTTCGTTTTCGCGATTGCTAACACTTGCGAAGCCTTCGGAAACAAACGGGGTCTGGCACTCAAAAAGCGCCTTATAAAACTTGACCGACTTTTCAAGATTCGAAACCCAAAGAACCACCGTGGTCATCTGCCATACCCCTTTATTGCCTAAGGAATTTTGTGCGCGAGGCGGGACTTGAACCCGCACGCCCGTGAAGGCACTGGCACCTGAAGCCAGCGCGTCTGCCATTTCGCCACTCGCGCGCATGCAGCTAACTAATCTGCACAACTTATTGAGGATACCAAAGTTCTTTCACAACCTACTAAAAGGTAAACTTGAAAAACGCAAACCGTGAGGATCACCTTGGGCTTTCTAGAGAACTTTGAGAAGGGGCTTGAGCGTCTCGTTACCGGCGCATTCACCAAGACCTTCAAATCAGAGTTGCAGCCGGTGGAAATCGCGGGGGCAATTAAAAGCACGATGGATGCCAATGCCGCAATCCTCAGCCGCGAGCGCATTTTGGCGCCAAACAGTTATGCGGTGCGCCTTTCGAGCCCAGACTTCAAACGCATGCGACAACTCGGCGATGAACTCATCACAGAGCTAACCAACCTCGCAGCCAAACACGCATCCAAGCAGGGATTTCAATTCGGGGCCACGCTTCAAATCAAACTGGTCGAGGATGGCTCGCTCGCAATCGGTGAGGTGCAGGTGACCTCGAGCTCAGAGAAACTTGAGATCGAGTGGACCCCGGCGCTAGACATAGCGGGCAAACGATACCTGCTAACCAAACCAAGAACCTCGGTTGGCCGCGACCCATCGGCAGACATTCAGATCGATGACCCCGGCCTGAGCCGCACACACTTTGAAATCGTTTGGGATGGCGCCAATGCTGGCGTTCGCGACCTGGGATCAACCAACGGCACCAAGGTGGCTGGTCGCGCGATAACCGAAACATCCATCGTCGCCGACACCGCGATAACCGCCGGTCGAACCGAATTCGTATTCCGCGTGGTTGCCAGAAACGCGCCCAACTACTCAACTAAGGCGGAAACCCTTTGAGCGATTTAGCCCTGTTCCTGGTGCGCACCGGATTTCTGGTTGTGATGTGGATTTTTGTCTTCACCATCATCTCGGTGATTCGCGCCGACCTGTTTGGTCAGCGCGTAGTGAGCAAAGTTGCCGAGGCCAATGCACCAAGAGTGGTTTCGGCCCCAATCGCCAGGGTGGCACCAACCATCGGTGGCTCAGCTTCGCAAGCCGTAACCGGTGCAGTGCCCCGGACAACACAGGTTTTGGAAGACAAAACCGAGCCGACCCACCTGGTTGTCACCGAGGGCCCGCGAGCCGGATTCAGCTTGAAACTTGCCGGCACCGAGGTTTTGATTGGCCGCGCCAAGAACTCAGACCTGGTTGTCGATGACGAGTTTGCTTCAACCCAGCACGCCAAACTGATCAAGCTAGAGGGCGAATGGTTGCTGCAGGATCTCAACTCAACCAACGGAACCTTTATAAATGGAACCAAGCTTGGCACCGCCGAAATATTGCGCGTGAACACTCCAGTAAAAATCGGCAAAACCGTTTTTGAGCTTCGGGCATAGATCGAGGCTGAGCATTTGACCATTCAAACCAGAGTTGCCGGCGTCTCAGACGTTGGCCGCATCCGCAAGAGCAATCAGGATTCCGGCTACACCGGCTACAACCTGTTTTTTGTTGCCGATGGAATGGGTGGCCACGCCGGCGGTGACATCGCCTCGGCGCTAACCACCCAGAGCCTTGCCCATATAGACGAGAACTATCACGAGGCCTCTCAAGCATCGAAGGCCCTGGTCAATGCAATGTGGAGCGCCAACTCGCTTTTGACCAAGACCGTAAAAGATCACGCCGAACTCGCCGGAATGGGCACCACGGTTTCGGCTTTGCTCTTTGCCGACAACAAGGCCGTAATCGGCCACATCGGCGATTCCCGCATTTATCTGGTGCGCGACCAGACCGTCAAACAAATCACCACCGACCACACCTTCGTGCAACGCCTGGTCGACACCGGCCGCATCACACCGGCCGAGGCACTGACCCACCCGCGCCGCAGCGTATTGATGCGCGTGCTCGGTGACGTCGAGGAGTTCCCCGAAATCGACACCCAAGCCATTGAAACCAGACCGGGTGACCGATGGATGTTGTGTTCCGACGGCCTAACCGGTGCGCTGCCCGAAGACCTGATGAACGGCATTCTGCTGCGAGAAACCGACCCGGCCGAAGCCACCGATTTGCTGGTTGGCGAGGCCATCGAATACGGTGCGCCCGACAACGTGACGGTGATAATCGTTGATATTTTGCCGGTGGCCGCTGGCGAAGAACCGGTATCCGTCGCGCAGCCAAACTTTTTGGGTTCGGCCGCCAACGAAGTTGTCATCGATGTGCGCAAGGGCAGCCGCATGCTGCAGCTTTTGAACCCAAGAACCATCACAGATCTTTTCACCCAAGACGAAGAGACCTCGAGCGTGGTGCCCGAATCGGCCGAGTACCTCGATAAGATTCTGAAACAAACCAAGACCAGAATCAGAAATCGATGGATACGTCAGTTGCTCATCATTTTGCTCTGGATTGGAATCGCGGTTGGCAGCCTTTCGGCTGGTCTGAGCTACACCCAAACTCGTTTTTACGTTGGTGAATTCAACGGCCACGTTGCCATTTATCAGGGCATCAAGGAAGCGCTCGGGCCTTTCAAGTTCTCACATCTATATGATGTGACCGGCGTTGATGTCAGCGCGCTGCCCGAATACCAGCAGAGCCTGGTTGCCGATACGGTTTCGGCCGAGAGCCTGCCAGATGCCAGACGCATCGTCGAAACCCTAGCCCTGATGGCAAATCATGGCTAAGGCGCGCGAGACCAGCTCGGTCAGCATTCGGCGCATCGTTCGGGTGGTGCCGCGGGCCAGAAACATCGAGGCAATGCTTTTGGTTTTTGCCCTCGGCATCAACGCCTTCGAACTCGCACAGATTCAACTTTCGACCATCCAGGTTTATAACCTTGAGATTCTGTTCTATTGGGCACCGATTGCGGTTTTGAGCCTGGCCATCCACCTGTTGTTGCGTGGCAAGGCATCGCAGGCCGATCCGCTCATTCTTTCGATCGCGGTTCTGCTAAACGGGCTCGGGGTTGCCGAAATCTATCGCCTCGACTTAGCAACTCGCGCCTCCGGTGGCCAAGATTTCTTTGGCGCCAAGCAACTCGTCTGGACCTCAATCGCCATGGTCGTGGCCTTCGCGGTAATTCGCTTCGTCCCAAATCACCTTTTCTTTAGGCGCTACGTCTTCATCTCTATGTTCATCGGCATCGGCTTGCTGCTTTTGCCAATGGTTCCGTTTTTAGGTCTGACAATCAATGGCGCCAGACT
>CAZLWT010000116.1:0-5427 GCA_964563325.1 uncultured Rhodoluna sp.
GGCCAGCAACACACCCTGTGAGGCCGGCGGTTGCACAAAAAGAGTGGAATCGGTCCAAGGGGTTGAGACTGCATTCTGTGCGATTACTTTCTGAGCCCGAAAGTCATTGGCCGTTAGTTGACCTCCAAATGAGTTGGCGGCCCGGCATATTGCAACGGGGATTTCACCCCTATAAAAACTACTCGGCCCGGTTGTGGCTAGGTGATTCAGCAACTTGGCCAGTTCGGGTTGTTGCCAAGTGTCGCCGACGGCAACGCCCATTAGCGACCAATGTCTTGCCCCATTTGCCTCGAGGCGCACTCGGTGGTTGTCTCTTGCCCGAACTAATGAATCCTCGACTTTAAATCCATGAGCCGCAAGAACGATGGCCGGAGCAAATATTCGCTGTCGCGAAAGCTTCCCGAAGTTTCTGTGGGCAACCGACCAGCCAGCGGCTATTCCAGGAACCGTGACACTGGCACCCGCTACCTGACTTGGAGGTGACCATATTTTGGCACTTCGACCGGTGCCGTTCACGGCCCGAACTTTTGAGTCGACCACTCGAACCAACATGAGCATGTCACCGCCCAATCCGGCTGCCTGAGGCATCAAAACGCAAATCACGGCCTGAGCACAAATTGCGGCATCAACCGCCGACCCGCCATCCGCGAGCACGCCCAAGGCAGCCTCGGTGGCCAGTTGGTGAGCTGAGGAAACAGCACCTACTTGGCCTCGAACCATGTTGAGTAAAGTCAAAAAACGCCCCCTAAATCTCTCATTTAGATAACGAATACATTATACAAATCAGCCAAAACACTTGTAAATACAAGGAACTTGTATAACGTTTGGGTTGGCATTGAATTATTTTATAGTTTATAGTCTTTTTCAACAGCAGTCCCATTGAGTTTGAAACCTCTTGTGTATGAGGAATCTCTCCTCGGGCTCGAAGCAGTTTCAGAAGGGAACCAAAGTGACCACGGCGTTTTTTGAATCACTCGGCACCGATGAACATCTCGATTTACTTCGCAGAATGATACGAATCCGTCGTTTTGAGGAAAAGCTTTCTTGGCTGTTCAAGCGAGGAACTCTGCCAGGATTCGTGCACCTTTACACCGGCGAGGAGGCCATCGCGGTTGGAGCCTGCTCAGCCCTTCGCAAGGACGATCGCATTACTTCGACCCACCGTGGTCACGGGCACCTCATTGCTAAGGGCGCGACCGTTGACAAAATGATGGCTGAGCTCTTTGGGCGAGTGGACGGATACTGCCGTGGCAAAGGTGGTTCGATGCACATCGTCAGCTTCGAACTTGGCATCATGGGCACGAACGGAATTGTCGGCGGCGGAATCCCAATTGGAACGGGATCTGCCTGGGGTGATAAACATCTGGGCAGAGACTCGGTGACCGTAATATTCTTCGGCGACGGTGCATCGAATCAGGGCGTGTTCTTTGAATCGATGAACTTAGCCGCCATCTGGAAGCTTCCGGTAATTTTTGTTTGCGAAAACAACGGCTATACCGAATGGACCCCAACCGAGGAACTAACCGCCGGTCGCATTGTTGACCGTGGAACCCCGATGGGCATTCCCGGCGAAGAAGTCGATGGCAACGATGTGATTGCAATGCGCGAGGTTGTTGAGCGTGCTGTGGCAAGGGCCCGAAAGGGTGATGGCCCAACCCTCATCGAAGCAAAGTCTTATCGCTGGAACGGCCACAACGAGGGTGAAGAGGTTTTCGCCGGCGAATACCGCCCGAAGGACGAGCAAAAGGCCTGGCGCGATCGAGACCCCATTTTGAACTATGGAAACCGACTGGTTTCGGCGGGAGTGATCACCACCGGGCAGTGGGAAGAAATCGACATGGAAGAAAAGGCTTCAGTCGACGCTTCGGTCACCTTCGCCGAAAACAGCCCATTCCCTGATGCAGAGGAAGCCCTAGAGCACCTCTTCGCAGTAGAACTAGATAGGTCAAACAAATGAACACCACATTAGAAGCCCAAGGGGCGCCCGCTACCGAGCGATCCGCCTACTTCATCCAAGCGATGAAGGAGGGTTTGCGCGATGCAATGCGTGAAGACACAAACGTTGTCGTGATTGGTGAGGATGTCGGGCGCTCGGTAATCGGCGCCACCCGAGGCCTAGTTGATGAGTTCGGAAACATGCGAGTGCGCAACACCCCAATCTCAGAGGCCACCTTCGTTGGTGCCTGCGTTGGTGCAGCGGCGGTTGGGCTTCGACCGGTTGTCGACCTCATGGTTGGTTCGTTCTTTTATGTTGCGATGGATCAGCTAGCCGACCAAGCCGCCAAACTGCGTTACATGTCTGGCGGTCAAGTCAATCTGCCGATTGTCTACTTCACGGCAACGGGCCCGAGTGGGTCAGCGGCTGCACAACACTCCGAAAACCCGCACCCGATGTTAATGAATGTTGCCGGGCTCAAAATCGTCATGCCATCGACACCTTACGATGCCAAGGGCCTCATGCTCTCGGCAATCCGAGACCCAAACCCGGTTGTCTATCTGCAGGACTTCGTGCTCGGCGGAACCAAAGGGCCAGTGCCAGAGGCCCCCTACGCGATTCCAATCGGCGTTGGCGATATCAAAAAGCACGGAACCGATGTCACCGTTGTTGCCATTGGGGCCACGGTTCCAAAGGCCCTGAGGGTGGCTCGCGAGTTAGAAGCCTTGGGCACCTCGATTGAGGTAATCGACCCTAGAACCCTTGTTCCCCTTGATAAGAACCTCATTCTCGAATCCGTTTCCAAAACGGGGCGACTTGTCGTTGTCGACAATGCCCGAATCACCTGTTCGGCCGCCAGTGAAATAGTCGCAATGGTGGTCGAGTCCAACTTTGCCGCCCTCAAATCTGCACCACAGAGAGTAGCTTGGGAGGACTTCCCCGTGCCATTCTCACCGCCATTGGAAGCTCGAATTTTGGTGCAGGACGAAAATATCCGAGCAGCTATTTTGCGGACTCTCGAATAAATCATGACTACTCGAAGGATGGTGAGCCGATGGATGTAGTAATGCCCAAGTGGGGAATGACAATGCAGGAAGCGGTTCTTGCGTCATGGCTGGTGAAGGTTGGCGACACCGTAGACGAGGGCCAACCGATTGCCGTTGTGGAAACCGAGAAGGTGGATGCCGATGTTGAGGCACCCTGCGCCGGTGTAATCACAGAACTCATCGGCTCACCAGGTGAGAGCATTCTGGTTGGCACCGTGATTGCGCGAATCGAATGAATGCTGGCGCTTTGAGAAACGTGTCGGACATCACCTATTCAACGGCGAAGCAAATCCTGGATTTGGTTTTCGATGAAGCCTCAAAACGAAACCTCAACTTGGCCTGTGCGGTTGCCGATCGAGCCGGAAATGTGGTGCTGGCCGGTCGAATGGACGATTCGCAAGTTGGTGCCCTAACTCTGGCCCAGGATAAGGCTTTCACCGCGGTTGCCTTTGGGCATCCAACCAGTAAGTGGGCGCAGGTCTCAAAACCGGGCGAATCCGACTGGGGTCTCGCCCAAACCCTCGGGGGAAGAGTCATAGTCTTTCCCGGCGGCGTTCCCGTTTATTTTGACGGCAGCCTGGTTGGTTCAGTCGGAGTCAGCGGAGCGGCGTCAGTGGTCGATGAAGAATGCGCTGTTCTGGCCATCGAATCACTAGGACTAGGGATTAAGTGATGGCCACCGCTCTTGTCGCCGGCGGTGCTAGCGGGATCGGAGCGGCCGTTGTTCGCATGCTTCGAGAGCGAGGCGATCAAGTGGTCATCGCAGACCGAGCCCACGAAGCAGGCGAAGCCCTAGCAAGGGAACCCTCGGTGGGTTCGGCAAGCTTCATTGCGACCGACTTTTCATCCATCGCAGATATTAGGAACGCCGTTGATCTGGCGACAGTGCTTGGCAATGGAAGCATCGACACCGTTTTCTATAATCCGGCGGTGCTGACGGCCAAAGCGCTAAGCGGTTGGAGCGAAGCCGACTGGGATTATTCACTGTCGGTGAATCTGCGGGGGGCATTCTTTACGGTTCAAGCCGCACAGGGCGCCCTTGCCAAATCAACGACCGGGCGCGTAATCATGAATGCCTCAACCGGATCATTTCGGGGGCACGCTGGAATGCCGGCCTATCACGCATCAAAAGCCGGAATGTTGGGCTTGGTCAGATCACTCGCCGATGAACTCGCAGCCGATGGAACTACGGTGAACGCGGTTTGCCCCGGCTGGATTGACACCCCGTTCAACGATGCCTACTGGAATCATCAAGCCAACCCAGAGGAAGCCCTGAGCTCACTATTGCAAAACATACCTTTGCATCGGCAGGGAATACCCGAGGAAGTTGCCAAGGTGGTCCTCTTTCTGGCTTCTCCAGACTCCTCTTACATAACAGGACAATCTATCGTCATCGACGGGGGGTACACGGCGGTATGAGAAAAATGAAACCTCAACTCTATATTTCAAACCACGGCCAACCACCCGTCGATTTTGAGTCTGGCATCGGCAAGGGCGATCCGCTGCCCTTTCACAAGTCGATGCCCGGTTATGAACCAACTCCTCTGTACAACTGCCCAAGTCTGGCCAAGAAACTTGGGGTTGGTACCGTTTTGGTAAAAGATGAATCGCTTCGGCTGGGGCTTCCATCGTTCAAGATGCTCGGGGCATCCTGGGCAACCGCCAACGCAATTCAACGAAACTGGATTGGCAGTAGCCAGGCGCCATTATCCATCGCGGCTATCAAGGAAGCGTTGGGCACAAGAACTGACCTAGCGCTCGCCGCGGCAACCGATGGAAACCATGGTCGCGGAGTGGCTCGCATGGCCAAGCTTCTTGGGTTGAGGTGCTCAATTTTTGTGCCTGCGGGAACCGCCCAGTCTAGGATCGATGACATCGCCGAGGAAGGCGCAACTGTTACCGTGGTTGACGGCAACTATGACGATGCCATTCTGCGCTCGGCCGAAGAGCAGTCGGAAAATACCCTGGTTATCTCGGATACCTCATGGGAGGGATATGTCGACACCCCGGCGGATGTGATTCGTGGCTATTCAACAATGTTTAGAGAAATCGATGAGCGACTGATCGGCAAGGGGCCGATTGCAGCAGTTACTTTTCAAAGCGGAGTCGGGTCGTTTGCAGCGGCCGGACTCAGCCATTACAAAATCGAGCCGAGGCTACAGCGGCCCTTGGCGGTGATAGTCGAACCAATCGACGCTAACAGTTTGATGGAATCGGCGGAACATGGCGAAATAGTCGAGGTTCCTGGGCCACACCGTTCCATGATGGCAGGTCTAAACTGCGGACTGCCTTCGATGATTGCCTGGCAGATAGTCAAGCAATTCGCCGATGTATATATGGCCATCGAAGATGAAGCCGCCTATCTCGGCATGCGGTTGTTGGCTGATTTGGGAATCGTGGCCGGCGAATCCGGGGCAGCAGGGCTCGGTGCCTTCGCTTACCTAG
>CAZLWT010000117.1:0-5424 GCA_964563325.1 uncultured Rhodoluna sp.
CTTAGCGCCTCGCACGAAAGTCATATGAGGTACCGGGTTAATGAAGGATTTTGGATTTGCTAAGACGCCGGTCTCAACGAGATGGCTCCAAAATTGGCGAGTAAGTTGGAATTGTTCGTTGATGCCGATCGCCTTCGAGGCGTCGGGTAGACCGCCGTTTGGATTGTCGGGCATGTAGTTGAGCTCGCAAAGAGCGGCGTGACCTGTTCCCGCGTTATTCCAAGGGTTTGAACTTTCCTCGGCAACGCTGTCAAGGCGCTCATAGACGATCACCGATAGGGCAGGGTCAAGGCTCTTTAGGATTGTGCCGAGCGTTGCGCTCATGACACCGCCGCCAATAAGGACAACGTCGAAGTTTTCTTTTTTACTCACCCTTTAACACTAACTAAAGCACTCGAGTTAAGAGCGTTTACAAACCTATCCCGCCGACGAGATATCCGATTCCATAGGTAATACCCATCGTCGCGATACTAACGAGAACATTTCGAAGAATTGCCGGTCCCGTCCGTGCCTCACCGATTTTTGCGCCAACGAACCCGGTGATTGCCAGGGAAGCAACAACGGCGATTACCGTCACCGGGATTCTGATTGCGGTCCACGGACCACTTACGGCGAAGAGTGGGAGTAAGGAACCACCAGCAAAGGCGACAAAGGATGAAATCGCCGCCTGATTGGGGCTAACGTGATTTCCAACCTCAATGCCAAGCTCGGCTTCAGCGTGAGCCTTCAAAGGATCAATCGCCGTTAGCTCGGCAGCCACTTTGGCTGCGAGTTCTAAACTCAAACCTTTTTGCTCATAGAACCAGGCCAGTTCGCGAAGTTCCGCTTCTGGATTGTCAGCCAGCTCCTTTTTTTCCTTGGCCAAGGCGGCTATCTCACTGTCGCGTTGGGCGCTGACCGAGGTGTATTCACCACCGGCCATCGAAATAGAGCCAGCCACGGTGGCAGCGATTCCAGCTATCAGAATCGTCTTTGAGTCGGCGGCTGCACCGGCGACTCCTAGCACCAGACCAGCCGTGGAAACTATTCCATCGTTTGCACCGAGGACGCCGGCGCGAAGCCAGTTAAGCTTGGCCGCCATCGTCGATTTTTGAAACTCTTGGCTGGCAAGAATAACCTCGTCCAATTTCACAATCTTGCTTTTTTCCATGTCTAATAATCAACACCATTCGGGCTGAAATCTCTAGCAAGGCTTGCCTAACTGCTTGGCTAAGATTGAGGAAGACCTCAAACCTTTTGGAGATTTCGTGTCTGAAGAAGTAACCATGCAAATCACGCTTGATGGCGTTGCGACATCCGTACCCGCAACGGCGACTGGATTCGAGGTGTTCACCGACAGAAACGTGGTGGCACAGCGGGTAAACGGCGAGCTTCGCGATCTTGCGCACAGCCTAAAAGAAACTGACACGGTCGAGAGCGTTCACATCTCGTCGCCCGACGGTCTCAACATTTTGCGCCATTCAACGGCCCACGTTTTGGCCCAGGCGGTTCAGAGCATCAACCCGGAGGCGAAGCTGGGAATTGGACCACCGATCACTGACGGTTTCTATTACGACTTCGATGTCGCAGAGGCTTTCACTCCGGAAGATTTGAAGGCCATATCGAAGGCCATGGAGCGCATCATTCGCTCCGGTCAGCGCTTCGTTCGACGTGTCACCACCGAGGCCGATGCCTCGGTCGAATTGGCTAGCGAACCATACAAGCTTGAGTTGATCGGGCTCAAGGGTTCTGATCTTGGCGAAGGCAGCGTTGAGGTAGGGGCTGGCGAGCTTTCAATCTATGACAACGTTGACCCTCAGGATTCGTCAACTGTCTGGCGTGACCTTTGCCGCGGCCCTCACCTGCCGAACACCCGCATGATCGGTAATGGGTTTGCACTGACTCGAGTGGCCGCAGCTTATTGGCGTGGTTCGGAGAAAAACAAGCAACTGCAGCGAATTTATGGAACGGCTTGGCCTTCCAAGGATGAACTTCGCGCTTATCAAACGCGAATAGAAGAGGCCGCTAAGCGTGATCACCGGCGACTAGGAGCCGAACTTGATCTGTTCTCGTTCCCCGAAGAAATCGGTTCGGGATTAGCAGTTTTCCACCCAAGAGGTGGGGCAATCCGGAAGGTCATGGAAGATTACAGCCGGGCCGAACACGAGCGCGCCGGATACGAGTTTGTTTACAGCCCGCATATCACTAAGTCCAGCCTCTTTGAGACCTCGGGTCACCTTGCCTGGTATTCGGAGGGAATGTTTCCTCCGCTGCAGCTGGATGAAGAACGCGATGAAGCGGGCGTGGTGCGAAAGCAGGGTCAGGATTACTACCTGAAACCAATGAACTGCCCCTTCCACAACCTGATATTTAAGTCTCAGGCTCGGTCTTACCGCGATCTTCCGCTTCGGCTTTTCGAGTTTGGAACGGTCTACCGATACGAGAAATCGGGAGTGCTTCACGGTTTGACTCGGGCCCGAGGATTCACTCAGGATGACGCCCACCTATACGTGACACCCGAGAACATGGAGAGTGAACTCACCGACGTTCTCGATTTTGTGCTCGGCCTATTGCGCGATTACGGACTGACGGATTTCTATTTGGAACTTTCCACACGGGATGCCAGCAACGCCAAGTTCGTTGGAGACGATGAAATTTGGCAGACCGCCACCGAGACCCTCGAAAGAGTTGCCCTGGCTTCTGGATTGCAGTTGGTTCCAGACCCGGGCGGCGCAGCTTTCTACGGACCAAAGATTTCGGTGCAGGCTCGTGATGCAATCGGTCGAACCTGGCAGATGTCGACAATCCAATTGGATTTCAACCTGCCAATTCGTTTCGATCTTGAATACACGGCTGCCGATGGAAGCAAACAGCGCCCGGTAATGATTCACCGAGCGCTCTTTGGCTCAATCGAGCGTTTTTTCGGAGTTCTGACAGAGCACTACGCCGGGCATTTTCCGCCTTGGTTAGCGCCCGTGCAGGTTGTTTGCATTCCGGTCTCGGATGAATTTTCTCCGTACCTGCACGATTTAGCCAAGCAGTTGCGTTCTCAGGGCGTTCGTATCCAAGTGGATGATTCATCGGATCGCATGCAAAAGAAGATTAGAAATCACACCTTGCAGAAGGTGCCTTTCCAGTTAATCGCCGGTGGGGAAGACCGCGATGCCTCGGCAGTGAGCTTTAGGTATCGCGATGGAACTCAGGAAAATGGGGTCCCGCTGACCGAGGCCATCGACCGCATAATCACTGCCATCGCAACCAAAGTGCAGGTCTAGTTGGACAATATCGAACCAGAAAGCATTCCAAACTGGCAACTGCCAGGTGTTCCGGATGCCTTTCAGCGACTTTGGACACCGCATCGCCTTGTTTACATTCAAACGGGTCAACAGCCACCGGACCACGAGTGCCCATTCTGCATCGCGCCCGACTTGGCCGATGAGGCGGGTCTCATTGTTCATCGTGGCGTCACGGGTTTCGTGCTGCTAAACCTTTACCCATACAACTCGGGGCACCTTCTGGTTTGCCCATATCGTCACATCCCCAACTATGTAGATGCAACGACTGAAGAGGTAGCCGAGCTCGGAAGCATGACCCAAACCGGGATGCGGGTGCTGCGCGAAATATCGGGGGCACACGGCTTCAACATCGGAATGAACCAGGGCGAAGTCGCCGGGGCGGGCATCGCGGGTCATTTGCATCAACATATCGTTCCAAGGTGGCGAAACGATGCCAACTTCTTTCCGATCATCGCCGAAACCAAAGCGCTGCCAAGGTTGCTTGGAGAAGTGCGTGAGCAAATTGCCGCCGCGTGGCCAAAGATTTCCTAATATTTCATCGGGCGTCAAACCAACCTTTAGACTTTAAGCATGACCCAGAATGAGCAGACAATCACTTCAAGCCCCCTAGTCAAACGCGGCCTAGCCGAAATGCTAAAGGGCGGTGTCATCATGGATGTTGTGAACGCCGAGCAGGCAAAAATCGCTGAGGACGCTGGCGCCGTGGCCGTCATGGCCCTCGAGCGCGTTCCAGCTGACATCCGCGCTCAGGGTGGCGTCGCACGCATGAGTGACCCGGATATGATCGAGCAAATCATGAAGACGGTTTCAATTCCCGTCATGGCCAAATCGAGAATCGGGCACTTCGTTGAGGCCCAAATTTTGGAGTCACTCAAGGTCGATTACATCGACGAATCAGAGGTTTTGAGCCCGGCCGACTATATCAACCACATTGACAAGTGGAAGTTTGGGGTGCCGTTCGTGTGTGGTGCCACCAACCTTGGCGAGGCACTGCGTCGCATCACCGAGGGTGCAGCCATGATTCGTTACAAGGGCGAAGCCGGCACCGGCGACGTGTCTGAGGCAACCAAGCACATTCGCACAATCCGTGCCGAAATCGCTGCCCTGTCGGCCAAGACCAAAGACGAACTTTATGTGGCAGCTAAAGAACTTCAGGCCCCATACGATCTAGTTTGTGAAGTCGCAGCCAGCGGCAAACTGCCCGTTGTGTTGTTCGTAGCCGGGGGAGTGGCAACCCCAGCCGACGCTGCAATGATGATGCAGTTGGGTGCCGATGGCGTATTCGTTGGTTCGGGAATCTTCAAGTCAGGAAACCCGGCTCAGCGTGCGGCTGCGATCGTCAAGGCAACAACTTTCTATAACGATCCAGCTGTGATTGCCGAGGCCAGCCGTGGTTTGGGTGAGGCGATGGTTGGAATAAACGTTTCCGACCTACCGGCACCTCACCGACTCTCGGAGCGCGGCTGGTAATTGTCGCTTCCAATTGGAGTCCTTGCACTGCAAGGAGACTTTAGAGAACACGCTCTTGCCCTTGACCAAATTGGTTCGGATCACTTGCTGGTTCGAAAGGTCGAAGAGTTGGAGCGCGTTTCAGGGTTAATCATTCCTGGTGGCGAGTCAACCACTATTCAGAAGTTGGCAACGACCTTCGGTTTATTTGAGCCCATAGCAAAAAAGATCCAGCGAGGTTTTCCCGTTTTCGGTACCTGCGCCGGTCTAATTTTGATGTCCGATCGGTTGCTCGATGGAATACCCGGTCAAAAGACATTCGGCGGGTTAGACGTCACGGTGCGAAGAAATGCCTTCGGCCATCAAAGCGACTCGTTTGAGATTGATTTAAACTTTTCGGGCTTGGATACGACTGTGCACGCGGCCTTTATCAGAGCCCCGATAATCGAATCGGTAGGACCAAAAGCGATCGCACTAGCAACTTTGCCCGATGGTCGTATCGTTGCGGCAGGCCAAGACAACCTCATGGGGATCTCGTTTCACCCAGAAGTCACGGGTGAGTATCGCATCCATCGGCTATTTGCCAATCTCGTCAAGCGCGCAATTTAGGTGAGCCTGTTCTAAACTTGTGAGGCAATCCAACAACTTTTTTACAGGAGCATGATGTCTGGGCATTCCAAATGGGCAACCACCAAGCACA
>CAZLWT010000118.1:0-5415 GCA_964563325.1 uncultured Rhodoluna sp.
ACTAAAATGCACTGTATGAACGCGTCCGTCGTAACACAACTACTTTATCGTTCACCAGTAGATTCCCAACTCCTCAAAAATATCCTTCTTGACGGCATGAAGTCTCTTGCTGAGACAATCGTTTACAGTTCCCTCAAAGGCGCCAAGAACAAGTCTGGCTCAGACCCAGTAGTGCTTCTAAAAAAGACACTAGACAACGTTCGACCTACCGTCGAGGTGCGTTCGCGCCGCGTTGGTGGTTCGACCTACCAGGTTCCAATTGAGGTAAAGGCGCACCGCGCCAACACCTTGGCCATGCGTTGGTTGGTTAGCTATTCAAAGGCTCGCCGCGAAAAGACCATGACCGAGCGCCTCATGAACGAAATCCTCGATGCCTCAAACGGCCTCGGTGCAGCAGTGAAGCGTCGCGAAGACACTCACAAGATGGCCGAGTCCAACAAGGCATTCGCACACTACCGCTGGTAAACAGCACGTACATCCGCTTGCTGTTAACCTTTGGTTCAGCAAGCGGATGTATTTTTTTTAGATAAACCCACAAACTTCGGAGGACACCGTGGCACAAGACGTGCTAACTGACCTGAACAAGGTCCGTAACATCGGCATCATGGCCCACATTGATGCCGGTAAGACCACCACGACTGAGCGCATCTTGTACTACACAGGTATCACTCACAAAATCGGTGAAGTTCACGATGGCGCAGCCACCATGGACTGGATGGAACAAGAGCAAGAGCGTGGAATCACCATCACCTCAGCTGCCACCACCTGTTTCTGGAACACCAACCAGATCAACATCATTGACACCCCTGGACACGTTGACTTCACCGTTGAGGTTGAGCGTTCATTGCGCGTGCTTGATGGAGCAGTAGCCGTTTTCGACGGTAAAGAAGGTGTTGAGCCACAGTCTGAGACCGTTTGGCGTCAGGCCGACAAGTACGACGTTCCCCGCATCTGTTTCGTCAACAAGATGGACAAGCTAGGCGCAGACTTCTACTTCACCGTAGACACCATCATCAACCGCCTTGGCGCTAAGCCATTGGTTATTCAGCTTCCAATCGGCGCCGAGAGCACCTTCGAAGGCGTTATCGACCTAGTCGAAATGCACGCGAAGACCTGGCGCGGAGACGTTGAGCTTGGTGCCAAGTACACCATTGAGCCAATCCCAGCAGACATGCAGGACAAGGCCGACGAGTACCGCACAGCTCTTCTCGAAGTTGTAGCCGAAACTGACGAAGGCCTAATGGAGCGCTACTTCGCCGGCGAAGAGCTAACCGTTGCCGAGATTAAGGCCGCGATTCGCAAGCTAACCGTCAACAGCGAGATCTACCCGGTTCTTTGTGGCTCTGCCTTCAAGAACAAGGGTGTTCAGCCAATGCTTGACGCCGTTATCGACTACCTACCAAGCCCGCTTGACGTGGCTTCGGTTGAAGGTGGAGACCCTCGCGATGAGGAAATCCGCCTAACCCGCGAGCCTCGCTCAGATGCCCCGTTCGCCGCTTTGGCGTTCAAGGTTATGACCCACCCATTCTTTGGTCGTCTAACCTACATCCGCGTTTACTCAGGTAAGGCCTCACAGGGCGAGCAGATCGTTAACTCGACCAAGGGCAAGAAAGAGCGCATCGGAAAGCTTTTCCAGATGCACGCAAACAAGGAAAACCCGGTTGAGTCGGTAACCGCTGGCCACATCTATGCAGCCATCGGCCTAAAAGACACCACCACCGGTGACACCCTGTGTGACCCAGACAACCAAATCGTTCTTGAGTCAATGACCTTCCCAGAGCCAGTTATCTCGGTTGCCATTGAGCCAAAGACCAAGGCCGACCAGGAAAAGCTTGGCCTTGCTATCCAGAAGCTTGCAGAAGAAGACCCAACCTTCCGCGTTGAGCACGACCACGAGACCGGTCAGACCGTTATCTCGGGCATGGGCGAGCTTCACCTGGATATCTTGGTTGACCGCATGCGTCGCGAATTCAAGGTTGAAGCCAACGTGGGTAAGCCACAGGTTGCCTACCGCGAGACCCTTCGCCGCACCGTCGAGAAGTATGACTACACCCACAAGAAGCAAACCGGTGGTTCTGGTCAGTTCGCAAAGATTCAGATCAAGATTGAGCCAATGGAAGTTGAAGGCGACAAGACTTACGAGTTCGTGAACGCCGTGACCGGTGGACGCATCCCTCGTGAATACATTCCAAGCGTTGACGCCGGAATCCGTGACGCAATGGCCGTTGGAACCCTCGCGGGTTACCCAGTGGTCGGCGTTAAGGCCACCCTGCTCGACGGCGCCTACCACGACGTTGACTCGTCTGAAATGGCGTTTAAGATTGCCGGATCGATTGCCTATAAAGAGGCAGCTCGACTCGCAAACCCAGTACTGCTAGAGCCATTGATGTCGGTTGAAGTACGAACCCCAGAGGAATACATGGGCGACGTAATCGGTGACCTCAACTCTCGACGCGGTCAAATCCAGTCGATGGATGATGCCTCTGGCGTCAAGGTCATTCGTGCCCTAGTTCCATTGTCTGAAATGTTCGGTTATGTCGGTGACTTGCGCTCGAAGACTTCGGGTCGCGCTGTTTACTCGATGACCTTCGAGTCTTACTCAGAGGTACCAAAGGCTGTTGCCGAGGAAATCGTACAAAAAGCTAAGGGAGAGTAGTCAGGCGGCATCTGCCAACTGGCTCTCAATCTTGTAAGATAGAAAGTCTACAAACCCCCAAATCTTGTCGGTTAGATACGACCGATGATTTACAACGAGTCCTGAGGAGGACACCAAATGGCTAAGGCGAAATTCGAGCGCACCAAGCCGCACGTTAACATCGGTACTATCGGTCACGTTGACCACGGTAAGACCACTCTGACTGCGGCAATCACCAAGGTACTTCACGACAAGTACCCAACACTAAACGCTAGCTACGCGTTCGACCAGATCGACAACTCTCCAGAAGAGAAGCAGCGTGGAATCACCATCAACATCTCACACGTTGAGTACCAGACTGAGAAGCGTCACTACGCTCACGTTGATGCACCAGGCCACGCCGACTACATCAAGAACATGATCACCGGTGCTGCACAGATGGATGGCGCTATCCTCGTGGTTGCTGCTACCGATGGTCCAATGCCTCAGACTCGCGAGCACGTGTTGCTTGCTCGTCAGGTTGGTGTTCCATACATCGTTGTTGCCCTAAACAAGAGCGACATGGTTGACGACGAAGAAATCCTAGAGCTCGTTGAGGTTGAAGTTCGTGACCTACTAAACAGCCAGGAATTCGATGGCGACAGCGCACCAGTAGTCCGCGTTTCAGCTCTAAAGGCGCTTGAAGGCGACGAGAAGTGGGGCCAGACTGTTCTTGACCTCATGGACGCCGTTGACAACAACGTTCCAGAGCCAGTTCGCGACATCGAGAAGGCCTTCTTGATGCCAGTTGAAGACGTTTTCACAATCACAGGTCGTGGAACCGTTATCACCGGCAAGATCGAGCGCGGCCAGATCAAGGTGAACGAAGAAGTCGAAATCGTTGGTATCCGCGACAAGCAGAAGACCACCGTGACCGGAATCGAAATGTTCCGCAAGCTACTCGACTACGCAGAAGCCGGCGAAAACGTTGGCCTATTGCTTCGCGGAACCAAGCGTGAAGACGTAGAGCGTGGCCAGGTTGTTTGCAAGCCAAACTCGATCCTGCCTCACACCAGCTTCTCGGCAAACGTCTACATCCTGTCAAAGGATGAGGGTGGCCGCCACAACCCGTTCTATGCAAACTACCGCCCACAGTTCTACTTCCGTACCACCGACGTGACTGGTGTTATCACCCTTCCTGCAGGTACTGAAATGGTTATGCCTGGCGACACGACTGAGATGAACGTAGAGCTCATCCAGCCGATCGCTATGGAAGAAGGCCTTCGCTTCGCAATCCGCGAAGGTGGCCGCACCGTAGGCGCCGGTACTGTTACCGCAATCACCAAGTAATTCGCTTTTAGAAGTAATCAAAGACTCCCTCGTCCTTCGGGCCGGGGGAGTCTTTGCTATATTCGGAGTTGAACACTATTCCTAAGGGGCAATCCATGCGCAAGACCGCGACCGCAATTTCCATCTCGATCTTCCTAAGCGCTGCGCTTACCGGTTGTGCAACGGGCCCGGGCACCATCACTTTTTCGCTGCAGCAGATCTTCAAGAACAACCTTTGCGAGAACCTGCACACCATCGGGCACGAAGTCAAACTTGACATCATGAACAAAGACATGAAGAGCCTGAGCCTCGACGTCTCGGATTACCACGGCCAGGTCGCCGGTGGCATCGACGCCGCCAAGACCGCCAACGTGAAGAGCACCTTCATGTCGAGTGCCGTCAAGGCCGAGGCTTTGCTTGCCACCTTCCCGCTCAAGCCGACCAAGGCTCAGCAAGAGGGTCTGCGACGCTTGGTTGTCAAGATTGACAACACCTGCGTGGTTAGCAAGTAGCCCTAGGGCCCGAAGGTATCCATCGCATAAAAACTAATCGCATATTGGGTGCCCGTTAACTTGCATTGACACGCCAGTATGTGGCAAGATTGACTAGTTCGTGAGTAGTCGCGCCATCGCGTGAACCACTGCAGGCATAGTGAACAGTTGTGAAACTGGTCCGGCCGCAGCTAGAGCAAATAAGTATTCGACCAAGACGTTTCGGTTGTTTTCGGGTAATCCCCGCGACACGCCCGACAGCGTGGGTCGGAGGAGCAGTGCCCCGCCAGGCAACATCCCAGTTGCTAAACGGGTTTTGACATATAAACAGTGGTGCAACATCAGTAGTGCTACAGATTCCCGCGGCCGAAAGCCAAGGGTGTGAACGAGAGCGAGTCAGCATGGCGGCAAACAAAATCCGCATTCGACTTAAGTCATATGACCACGAGGTCATCGACTCATCGGCGCGCAAGATCGTCGACACGGTAACCCGTGCCGGCGCGACTGTCGTGGGTCCAGTGCCTTTGCCTACCGAGAAGAACGTGATTTGTGTAATCCGTTCTCCTCACAAGTACAAAGACAGCCGCGAGCACTTCGAGATGCGCACACATAAGCGCCTAATCGACATCATCGATCCAACGCCTAAGGCTGTTGACTCGCTGATGCGTCTCGACCTGCCAGCAGATGTCAACATCGAGATCAAGCTGTAAGGAACCAGATGTCTAGCGCAATTAGAAACGTAAAGGGTCTCCTGGGCAAAAAGCTCGGCATGACTCAGGTTTGGGACGAAAACAACAAGCTGATTCCAGTTACCGTTGTTGAAGCCGGCTCGAACGTCGTCACCCAGATCAAGAACCTAGAGCTCGATGGATACGTAGCAATTCAAGTTGCTTACGGTGCCATCGACCCTCGCAAGGTCAACAAGCCAGACTCAGGTCACTTCGCGAAGGCTGGCGTGAACCCACGTCGCCACATCGCCGA
>CAZLWT010000119.1:0-5369 GCA_964563325.1 uncultured Rhodoluna sp.
GTGTAGTAAATGCCACCGTGCTGAGTCGGCGCAATCATGCATTCGAGTTTGCGAATCGGCTCGGCAATTTCAAAGTGGGTGCCCCCTAGTTTTTCGATTGCCGCATCCGAGAGCTTCTGCATCCATTCTTGCAACGCCTTGGTGCCGTGCAGCTTGCGGGCTGGGTCGTTATCTAAAAATTCAATTGCCTCTTCAACCGAGGCGCCAGCCTTGATTTCATTGGCGACTCGGTTCTGTTCTGCGGTGACTCGGGCCAACTCCTCGATGCCCCACTGATAGGTTTCATCCAGGTCAACCTCGGCACCCAAAAAGCTTCGGCTGAAGAGCTGGTAGCGTTCGCGACCGATGGCATCGACAGGGTTCGCGTTTGGCAAAAGTTGCTGCTTTAGGAAGTCGCCAAAGGTGGCGTATCCCGCGGTGGCGGTTTCGGCAGCCGCCACAATCTCAGCCTTCAATGCCTCGGGAAGTTCGCCTTCGGCAAGACTCGCATTGGCAGCGAAGGTTCTAAAGAAGCCGTTTCCGCCGGTGATTTGTTCAACTTGAGCGATTACCTGGTCAATCTGGCGAAGCGCGGGGGTGTCTTTGGCCTCGATACCCTCGGTAAGGCTCTCGGTGTAGCCCTCAAGGGCGGCAGGCACGGAATTCATGCGCCCGACCAGGTTTCGCCAGTCTTGCTCGGTAGCGGTTGGTGACAGGTCAAATATGTCGCGGATTCCCTGTGCTGGCGAGGCAATCACGTTCATGTCACGTCGGTATAGCTTGGCCGCATAAAACTCTTGCTCGAGGTTTAGGCGGTTCTGCATGGCGTGAAGGGTGACCTCATCGGTCGCATCGCGCACGGTGGCAGCGGCGAGCTCGGCTAAGACCCGACTGCGTTCGGCGGCATTTCTGGCTTCGGCAGCGGGTGAGGCATCGTCTAGGCGATCTTCGCCACCGGCTCGACCAATGTAGGTCGAGAAACTTGGGCTTAGCTCGGCCATGCGGTCAACCCAGCGGTCAGCTATTTGGTCAATCTCAGAAGGTTCGCGCGTCATTGCATTTTCCATTCGTTTGTTGGTTATTTTTTACTAGTCGAGCCCTGGGCGATAACTGGCCGTCCACTGGCCAAAACCTGGGGAAAGCGAGGATCTTAGGACCCTGTCGTTTCTGACCCAGGTGGATTTCGGTTGAGCAACCACACGGTGGCCAAGGGCCAGCTCTTCGGTGTGCGCCGCCTGCAGCAGGGCAATCACCACGGCTAATTCCTCGGCGCTCGGGGCTCCTCTAACCACTCGCATTGCGGCTTGCAGTTCGTCTTCTGGCAGGTTGGATTCGCTCATTAGAGTGGAATGTTTCCATGCTTCTTGGGCGGCAGGTTCGCGCGCTTGGTCTTCAGCGCTCGTAGCGCCTTGATTACGTTGGACCTGGTAGCGGAAGGTTCGATGATGCCATCCAACTCGCCACGTTCGGCCGCCAGGAAAGGACTTGCCACGTTGTAGGTGTATTCGGCCGCGAGTCGGGCGCGCACCGCAGCCACGTCTTCACCAGCGGCCTCGGCCTTCTTGATTTGGTCGCGGAACAAAATATTCACCGCGCCCTGACCGCCCATCACGGCGATTTCGGCGGTCGGCCAGGCAAGGTTGATGTCCGCGCCGAGTTGCTTGGAGCCCATCACGATATAAGCGCCACCGTATGCCTTGCGGGTGATCACGGTTACCAGCGGAACGGTTGCTTCGGCGTAGGCATAGAGCAACTTGGCCCCGCGACGAATCACACCGGCCCACTCTTGGTCGGTACCGGGCAGGTAACCGGGAACGTCTACCAGGGTCAAAATCGGAATCGAGAAGGCATCGCAAAAACGCACGAATCTCGCCGCTTTTTCACCGGCGTCAATGTTCAGGGTGCCGGCCATCGCCTGCGGCTGGTTGGCAACGATGCCAACGCTTCTGCCGTCCATGCGGGCGAACCCGATCAGAATGTTTGGCGCAAAGAGGGGCTGAACCTCTAGGAATTCACCAGAATCGACCACGGTCTCAATGATTTTGCGCATGTCATACGGTTGATTAGGCGAGTCTGGGATGACGGTGTCTAGCGCGAGATCCCCGTCGGTGACCTCAAGCGAATCGGCCGCTTCATAGACCACAGACTCGGATAGGTTGTTCGCCGGTAAAAATCCAAGGAGTGCCTTGGCATAGTCGATTGCGTCTTCTTCGTCAGATGCCAAGTAGTGAGCAACGCCGGAGGTTTTGTTGTGAGCCAGGGCTCCACCCAACTCCTCCATGCCAACGTCTTCGCCGGTCACGGTCTTAATGACGTCTGGGCCGGTCACAAACATGTTCGAGGTTTTATCGACCATGATGACGAAGTCGGTTAGCGCGGGGGAATAAACTGCCCCGCCGGCGGCCGGACCCATGATGATTGAAATTTGGGGGATTACGCCAGAGGCCATTGTGTTGCGCTTGAAAATTTCTCCGTATTTGCCCAGTGCGATAACGCCCTCTTGAATTCGAGCGCCTCCCGAGTCGAGAATTCCAATGAGTGGAACCCCGGTTGCGATTGCCAAATCCATCACCTTGATGATTTTGTTTCCGGCAGCCTCGCCGAGCGAACCGCCAAAAATCGTGAAGTCTTGCGAGAAAACCGCCACCTGGCGGCCGGCTATTGTTCCGAGCCCGGTGACCACTGCGTCACCGTAGGGTCGATTCCTTTCCATGCCGAAAGCCGTTGAGCGGTGTCTTACGAACTCATCCAGTTCTTCGAACGAACCCGGATCGAGCAACATGTCAATGCGTTCGCGTGCGGTCTTTTTGCCCTTGGCGTGCTGCTTGGCGATGGCGGCCTCGCCACTTGCAAAAACAGCCTCGTGGTATCGCTTGCGCAGGTCCTCAAGGCGCCCAGCGGTGGTCAACAGTGGGGTATCGTTTTCGGCGGTCAAGGTCGCTCCAAAGTTTCGGGGAATGAGCCAACTCTACCGAAGCCCGGTAGCCGCTTATTTGCAGGTTTACTACTGCGGTTTTAGCCCTTTGCTAGTGGAATCCTACTAAAATTCCGGGCGAAAACCGATTCTCTGCAATCGCGCTACTCTGAAAGACATGCAATTTGATGCCGCTCGCTCGCTCGCGACCAACTTCAGCTTCGTATCGGTCACCGGTTCAACCAACACCGACCTGGTGGCTGCCGCCATTGCCAGTCCAAGCGACTATCCCGACTTCTCGGTGCTGGCCACCGGCTCGCAAACCGCAGGCCGAGGGCGGGCAGGGCGAGATTGGATTGCCCCGGCTGGCAGTTCGCTCGCGGTGTCGGTGTTGCTGAGACCCAGCATCAAACCGGAACAACTGGGCTGGTTGCCACTGCTTGCTGGATTAGCGATGGCCAACACGATCGCCGAGTTTTTACCCACCGCCAACGTCACTGTGAAGTGGCCAAACGATGTATTGGTTGGTGAACACAAAATCTCTGGCGTGCTAAGTGAACTGCTGCCAGACCTATCCGGAGTGGTAGTTGGAGCCGGTGTGAACCTCACCCAGTCGCTGAATGAACTTCCAATACCAACCGCAACCTCTTTGGCCATTGAGGGTGCCACTTCGCTCGCCGAGGCAAAAGGCGAGGACCTCGAACTTGTGTTGACCGCCTATTTGACCGAACTAAAAAGGCTTTACGGCGAGTTTGCCGCCGCGGGTTGCAATGCCGTGAAAAGCGGATTGCGCGATCAGGTAATCGCAAGCTGCGGAACCATTGGGCGTCAAGTGCGGGCAATGTTGCCGGGGCAGCAAGAGATTATCGGCAAGGCCCTGACGATTGAAGACACCGGTCGGCTGGTTATCGCAGCCGATGGTCAACTGACTCCTGTCGCGGCCGGCGACATAATCCATCTGCGACTGGCGATTTGAGCATTCCCGCTCTGGCTTTCAGGCACAATTGGTTTTGTGAGCTTTGAATACGAGCAGCGGTTGATTCGCATGCGACCGCGCGGTGGTCGACTCTTTTTACCAACCCTGCTGCTTGGCGTGGCAGCTTTCTTGATGGGGTTTGGTTTCGACTACCTAACCGAAGCCTGGCAACTTTATTTGGTCTATGGATCTGCCGGGGCTCTTGCCCTGTTTGGCTGGTTGCTTCCACTGCTGCGATACCTCAGCAGCTGGGTTGAAATCACGAGCTCTCGCACCATCAGTCGCTCTGGTTTGTTTGGGCAGCACTTCGAGGAGTTGAGCCATTCGCAGGTCAAGCGCGTCGAACTTGCCGGACGCAAAATATACCTAATCGTTGACGATGAGGTTGAGTTGGAATTGAAATCCGTTGCCAAACCCAAACTGGTCGCGGCCGAACTTGCAAAGCTGGTGGCGCATTGAATGAAAAACTAAGGTCCAATGGATTTCGGGTCGGAGTGATCGGTGGCGGTCAACTGGCACGCATGATGACCGCACCCGCCATCAACCTGGGCTTGAACCTGCGAGTTTTGGCCGAGGAAGCGGGCTCGAGCGCCCACCTGGCAACCAGTCTGGTTGGCGACTATAACGACCTGGCTGTGTTGCGAGCTTTTGCCGCCACGGTTGATGTCATCACCTTCGATCACGAACACGTTCCACTCGATTTGTTGCGCGCCCTCGAAGCCGATGGGGTTTCGGTGCAACCGCCTTCGCGCGCGCTTGCCTTTGCGCAAAACAAACTTGAGATGCGAGTGCGGTTGAGCCAACTTGAGTTGCCCTGCCCAGATTGGGCAGAGGTCGCCTCGGCCGAATCCATCGACGCTTTTATTGCTAACCACGGCGGGGTGGCCATTTTGAAAACCCCCATCGGCGGCTATGACGGCAAGGGGGTGCGGGTGGTTCACTCGGCCCAAGACGCCAGCGATTGGTTGAGCCCCGAGGGCCTTGCCAAAGTTGGCGGTCGACTGCTGATTGAAGAGAAGGTCGAGTTTGTACGCGAGTTGGCGCAACTGAGCGCTCGCCGCCCAAGTGGCGAGTTCAAAGCCTGGCCACTGGTTCAAACCACTCAGCGCAACGGGGTTTGCTCTGAGGTGCTTTCGCCTGCACCAAACGCCAGCCCAAAAACCTTGACTCGGGCAGCCGAAATTGCCGAGCAAATCAGTCAAGGCCTTGGCGTCACCGGTGTTTTGGCGGTCGAGCTGTTTGAAACCGAAGACGGCCGTTTGCTAATCAACGAGCTTGCGATGCGCCCGCACAACTCCGGTCACTTTTCGATTGAGGGTTCGGTGACCAGTCAGTTTGAGCAGCACCTGCGTGCGGTGCTAGACCTGCCGCTCGTGTCAACCGAGGAAACCGCCGCCCACGCGGTGATGGTTAATCTGCTGGGGGTTGACGATTTTGCAGAGTTGTTCGGGCATTATCACACCGCGATTGAGATCGCTTCCAACGCAAACGTACTCAACT
>CAZLWT010000120.1:0-5299 GCA_964563325.1 uncultured Rhodoluna sp.
GTGTGCTCTTCCGATCTGTGCCTCCATCGAGCGAGTTGCCGAACCCTGACCCCTGGCAAAAACCGAAGTGTGTCGCAGCCGATCAAGCCGCTGCCGTTCCTGGCGCAACTGCGCCGTCGGCCTTCTCGGCTTCTGCCCCTCACCCAAGTTTTTCAAGACCGACACTAAACGGTCAAGGCTTCGAGCAACTGCGGAACCATGCGATAAACATCGCCACAACCCATTGTGATTATGAAGTCGCCGGGCTGTGCCAGCTTGGCTGCCACCGCAGGGGCATCGTCCCAGTCAGCAACGTAGTGAACTTTGGATTTGTCTTGGAAGGCGTTGGATACCAACTCACCCGTCACACCCGGCTCAGGGTCTTCGCGCGCCGCATAAATGTCTAGCACCACCACCTGGTCGCTCAGGTCGAGGGCCTCGGCAAACTCCTTGGCCATCAAACGGGTGCGACTGTAAAGGTGCGGTTGAAAAACCGTGATGAGGCGGCCTGAACCAACCACGGCTCTGGCGGCCTGAAGGGCGGCGGCGACCTCGGTTGGATGATGCGCGAAATCGTCGTAAACCGAAACTCCACGCTCGACACCGTGAAGCTCGAAGCGGCGCTCGGTGCCGGCAAAGGTTGCAATGGCCGCAAGCGATTTGGCTGCATCGTGACCGAGACCCACCAAGACCGCGAAGGCGCCGGCGGCGTTTAGAGCATTGTGGTGGCCCGGTATCAAAAGTTCGGCCTCGTAGCTCTGTGCTAGGTAGTCAATCGTGAAATTGACCATTGGGCCGGAAGCATCGATTCGAACCAATCGAATGTCGGCGTTCTCGGCCTCGCCAAAGGTCAGCAGTTTCTTGCCTTCCAAAAGCTTGGTTACGCGCACCGCTCCGGGATCGTCAGAGCTAATGGCTACGAACTCTTTGGCGCCTCTCGCAAAAGTGGCAAACTCGGCCTCGAAGGCCTCAAGCGATCCGTAGTGATCGAGGTGATCGGCGTCAACGTTGGTGATGAGGGCGATGGCGGTCGAATAGTGCAGAAACGAGCCGTCCGACTCATCCGCTTCAATCACAAAAAGTTCACCCTTGCCACTTGCCGAGCTGGCATCCAGAGCCGCGATTACGCCACCGTTGACAAAGCTGGGGTCTTCACCAAGCGCTAGCAATCCCGTCACAATCATGCCCGTGCTGGTGGTTTTACCGTGCGCCCCGGCGACGGCTATCAAGCGTTTTTTGGTCGTCAGGTAGGCAAGAGCCTGAGAACGATGGATGACCGGTATGCCACGACTTGTGGCCAGCAGGTATTCGGGGTTGGTTGGCCAAAGTGCCGAGGTGACCACAACCGTATCGGGGTTTCCGAGGTGCGACTCATCGTGGCCGATGAAAATCTCGGCCCCCAATTCGCGAAGCGCTGCAACATTCGAGGTGTCGCGCAAATCACTTCCGGTCACCCGATGGCCCATGCCCAAAAGAATTCTTGCGATGCCACTCATGCCTGAGCCACCGATGCCAATAAAGTGAACCGAACCTAGATCGTTCGGCACCGGCTGCGAGAAATCAGGTTTAATCATTGGCAATCCTTTGTGTATTCACCTAGAAGATTAGGTTGTTGCTGCGGCTATTTGGGTGACAACACGCTGTTGATTAGCTTCAACAGTCGTTCATCGCCATCCGAAACCCCGATTTGCTTAGCGGCCCTGGACAGCTTTTTAAGTCTTCTGCTGTCAGACACCACTGGGATAATTGTGCTGGCAATGTAGTCGCTGCTGAAATCGGCATCGGCCACGGTCAGGCAGCCTCCGGCGGCCAGCAAGTCGGCCACGTTGAACTTCTGTTCTCCGTTTCCAACCGGGTATGGAATGAACACCGCGGGCAAACCGATTGCCGCAAACTCGCAAACCGTTGAGGCACCGGCCCGGGAAATGGCGAAATCGGCGGCTGCGATTGCAAGATCCATGCGGTCACAATAGGCGATTCGCACGTAGTCATTGGTGGTTTCGGGTGGCAAGTCTGACCGGTCACCAACTATGTGCAGAACTTGAATGCCCGCCGCCGAAAACAGGTTGCGGGCGCCAATCACACCCTCGTTAATTTTCTTTGCCCCCAACGAGCCACCCGTGACCAAGAGCGTGGTTGTGTTTTCATCGAGGCCGAAGTGTTTTCTGGCGGCCGCTCGATCTGAGTAAACGAGCAGCGACCTTATCTCACGCCGCAAAGGCATGCCTACGAACTGGGCGTTTGGCAACTTGGTGTTGCGAAACGCGACACCCACGGCAGCGGCAAATCTGGCCCCGTAGCGATTAGCCAAGCCGGGAAGAGCGTTGGCCTCGTGAACCACAACCTTGACCCCCTCGCGCTTGGCGGCTAAATAGGCAGGGGCACTCGCAAAACCACCAAAGCCAACCACCACGTCGATTTTGTGAAGTCTCAGGTAGTTCTGCACCTGACGAACTGCCTTTAGGAACTGGCGCGGAAACCCTAGAGCATAGGCATTTGGGCGACGCGGAAACGGAAGTCGGTCAATCAGCAACAGTTCATACCCGCGCTCAGGAACCAACTTTGCTTCCATGCCACCCTTTGTTCCCAGGGTCCAAAGCCGAGTCGAATCAGATTCGGCCATAATGGCATCCGCCAACGAGAGCATTGGATTGATGTGACCGGCCGTTCCTCCCCCGGCTAGCAAGAAGTTGGTCACCTTCGCACCAACCTTGAGTTCGAAGTTGGTCGAGCCACCAATTTTTCTTGAGCATAGTTGTCACGCTCGATAGATAGCAGAACGCCGATGGCCGCCAGCGAGGAAAATAGCGATGAGCCGCCATCCGAAATCAGTGGCAGCGGAACACCCAGAACGGGCAGCAATCGCAGCACGACAGCAATGTTGATTAGTGCCTGGAAAGTGATCCAAACCGCGATGCCACCGGCCACAAATCTTCCAAACTCGCTCTCGGTGCGATGCAGGATTTGAACCATGCTAAACGCCAGAAAGACAAAGAAACCGACCACCATGATGGAACCGAGCAATCCCCACTCTTCGCCGATGATTGCAAAAATGAAGTCGTTCTGAGCTTCTGGAATCCAACTCCACTTGAGCCTAGATTCACCAAGCCCCGACCCAAAGATTCCGCCGGCCGCAAACGCCCACATGGCGTGAAGCGATTGCCAGGTGAAGGGCGAATCATCCGCGCTTCCCGGGAACAACCAAACCATGATTCTCTCGAAGCGGGTTCCTCGCGTGATGAAGGCGATGCCGATAAGACCGAGGATTATCGCGATTCCGGCCAACAGTCGCCTCGGGGCACCGGCTAGATAGACCGAACCGAACAGGATGAGCAAAAGCACAATCGAGGTTCCCAGGTCGTTTCCGGCGATTACCGAAACCACCGTGAGCACCCCGATGATCATGACCGGGATGGTAAACCTTCTAGGATTCTCAATTTCGGCGATGTTGCGAGCCATCCACTGGGCGATCACAAGAATCATCAGCAGTTTGAGAAATTCCGAAGGCTGGATGGTTTGGGAACCGATTCTCAACCAGTTCTTATTACCGTTCACTGACACCCCGAGGGAGGTCGTGGTTAGCAGGAGTTGAACCAAGAGCAATATTGCGAAGGGAATGGCGGAAAAACGATAGTACAAACGAAGTGGAACGATCGAGAGCAAAATCATGCCAATCAGACCAATGGCTGCCGAACCAAGTTGGTGAGTGAAGGTCGCGTATGAATTTCCCGAACTCTTTAGGGAATCAACCGAGGATGATGAAAGCACCATCATCAACCCAAAAAGCAGCAGCAGAAGCGTCACGCCAAGCAGTCGATAGAAATGGATTGATTGGGCCCCAAAAACCCGGTCTAACAGGTTGCGAAAACCCTGGCGAAGCGCACTGGCAAAACTCATAGTTCACCCAATTCGATTTTTACCGCTTCGGCGAAAGCCTCGCCGCGATGTGCATAGTCGCGAAACTGGTCCATCGATGCCGCGGCCGGCGCGAGCAAGACGGTGTCGCCCGACCGGGCAAGTTTCTTGGCCGCCAAAACGGCGGCCTGCATGACCGAATTCGGGTCGCTCTCTGATATTTCAACAATCATCAAATCGGGAGCATTTTGCTGCAATGCCTCGATGACGGCGCTGCGGTGAGCCCCGATAACCACGGCCGCGCTCAGGCGATCCCTAAATCTGGCAACCAAATCGCATAGATCCACGCCCTTTAGCAGCCCACCCACAATCCAAACGACATGATCAAAAGACGCCAGCGAGGCTGCCGCCGCATGTGGATTGGTGGCCTTCGAGTCATCGATCCATCGCACGCCCTCAAATTCGGCAACCAACTCAATGCGGTGGGCGTCAAGCCGAAAACCTCGAAGCGCCAATCGAATGGCCTCGGGGGTCACCCCAATGGCTCGAGCCATCGCTGTGGCGGCGGCAACATTCGCCATCAAATGCGGGGTTAGCACGCCGATTTGCGCCAGGTCTTCGAGGCTGGCAATCTCAAGGGCACTCTCTGCCCGATTTTCAATGAAGGCTCGGTCACAAAGAATGTCCTCGACAAAACCGACCTGACTTCGGCTTGGAATGCCTGTCTTGAAACCGATAGCCCGGGCACCCTCAATAACTTCGGCATTTTCAACCAGCGCCTCGGTGGCCGAATCATTCACGTTGTAGACGCAGGCCAAAGAGGTATTTTCGTAAACCTTGGCCTTGGCATCGCGATAGGCCTCAAAGCTGCCGTGCCAATCCAGGTGGTCATCCGCAAGATTCAAGACGGCACTAACCACGGGGGATATTTGCCCCAGGTAGTGAAGCTGGAAGCTGGAAAGTTCAACGACCAACACGTCGAAGCCAAGCGGGTCGCGAATGGAATCCAGAATTGGCACCCCGATGTTGCCACAGGCCACGGCGCGTTGGCCATTTTGCAGAACCATGGCTTCGAGCAACTGGCTGGTCGTGGTCTTGCCGTTGGTTCCCGTGACCACCAACCAGTCGGCGATTTTGCCACTCTTGTCGCGCAATCGCCAAGCCAACTCAATGTCAATCCAGACGGGAATCTTGCGCTCGTTCGCCCAAATCAGCAGTGGGTTGTCCGGGCGCAGTCCCGGTGACGTAATGATCAACTCTGGGCCAAACTCCACCAACGCCTCATTTAGCGCCACCGATTCGAGCGGTGCCGAGGCTGTTCCGGTCAGATGCCGAACCGCCAACACATCTAGGATGTCGGTTAGTTCGGGCTCGGCTTTTTCGGCCAGCACCAGCAACTCGGCCCCCAACTCGGCAAGGGTATCGGCAACCGAAAACCCTGAGATACCGAGACCCAAAATCGCGA
>CAZLWT010000121.1:0-5250 GCA_964563325.1 uncultured Rhodoluna sp.
GGTGGTCATCGGGTGAGGTTCCAGAAAACACCAAACTGGCTTTGGGTAAGTGTTTACGGTAGCTGATGTTTACCTCGTAGCGGTGACGGTCCCGTTCGTCCATCAGCTCTGCGGCATAGACTTCGGCAACTATCGAACCCGGTTGCAGTTTGGCTTCGTACTTGCCTAGGCGCATGGTTCCACCGAGGTCGCCGTTGGCCAAAATGTCGACCTGCTCGGCCATGGTTGCGATCACGGCGTGCGGCGCATCTGGCTCAAATTCGGTTGAGGATGCACCTGCCAGCCCAACCACGTTGCGGGCGTATTCGATGACCATGCACTGCAGGCCAAGACACAGCCCAAGGGTTGGAATCTTATTTTCGCGGGCAAACTTGAGCGCGCCGAGCTTTCCCTCGATGCCTCGAACGCCAAAGCCTCCGGGAACACAAATCGCATCGACATCGGCCAAGTTTTCGCTGGCACCGGCTTCGGTTTCACAGGTATCCGAGGCAACCCAACGCAGGTTGACCTTGGTCTGGTTGGCAAAGCCACCGGCCTGAAGCGCTGCGGTCACCGACAGGTAGGCATCTGGCAGGTCAATGTATTTTCCAACCAGCGCCACGGTGACTTCATGCTTGGGGTCATGAACCGCGCTCAAAACTCCCGCCCAGCGTGACCAGTCCAACTCGCCGGCCTCCAAACTCAGGGCGTTCATAATGTAGCTGTCTAACCCCTCATCATTTAGCACGGTTGGAATGTCATAGATGCTCGCAGCGTCGGCGGCATTAACGACCGCACGCACGTCAACGTCGCACATAAGGGCGATTTTGTTCTTGATTGAGGCTGGCAATGGTCGATCTGAGCGGCAGACGATTGCGTCCGGCTGAATTCCGATCGACCGCAGCATGGCAACCGAGTGTTGAGTCGGCTTGGTTTTTAGCTCGCCGGAAGGGCCGAGGTACGGCACTAGCGATACGTGCACATAGAACACGTTGTCACGGCCAATGTCTTGACGAACCTGTCTCGCGGCCTCAATGAAGGGTTGTGATTCAATGTCCCCGACGGTTCCACCAATTTCGGTGATGATCACGTCCGGCGCTGGAACCTCGCTGGCCTGAAGCCGCATGCGACGCTTGATTTCATCGGTGATGTGAGGAATAACCTGGACAGTATCGCCCAGGTACTCGCCACGACGCTCGCGTGCAATCACCGTTGAATAAATTTGCCCGGTGGTCACGTTCGCCGACTGGGAAAGGTTGATGTCTAGAAAACGCTCGTAGTGGCCGATGTCAAGATCGGTTTCGGCTCCATCATCGGTGACAAACACCTCACCGTGCTGAAACGGGTTCATTGTTCCCGGGTCAACGTTTAGGTATGGGTCGAGTTTTTGCATCACCACTCTGAGCCCGCGGGCCGAAAGTAGGTTTCCTAGGGAGGCGGCCGTTAGGCCCTTGCCTAAGGATGATGCCACTCCGCCGGTGACGAAAATGTGACGAGTTCTACCGGGATCCACTGCTTCTGCCATGGAATTAGAGCCTAACATCAACTAGGCGAACTCGCGGTGCGCGCGCTCCAATAACTCGGAGGCGTGAGCCCGACCAGAATCGGATTCTGTGAGCCCGGACAGCATCCTAGTCAACTCTTCAATGCGCCCGTGATAGTCGAGGGCGACCACGTCGGTGCCGGTGAAGTCGACAGAACTGGTCTTCAGCACCCTCAAATGTTGATTGGCGTAAGCGGCAACCTGGGCTAGGTGGGTCACCACGATTACCTGAGCCTGCTTGGCTAACATTGCCAACCGACGTCCAACCTCGGTCGCGGCCGCGCCACCGACTCCCGCGTCAACCTCATCGAAAATGAAAGTCGGGGTTTGTTCGGTTTTGGCCAGCACAACCTCGATGGCCAACATAATTCTTGAAAGTTCGCCACCACTGGCGCCCTTGCCAAGCGGTCGGGGTTCGGCTCCTGGATAGGCCGAAAGCAAAATCGAGACGGTGTCGGCGCCGTGAGTGGAAAGTTCGGTCGCGGCATCGATTTGCACGACAAGTTCGGCGCCACCCATGGCCAAGGCGGCTAGTTCCTCAGACACTTCACGCGCCAGCAAGACAGCCGCGGCATTTCTAAGTTGGGTGACCTGCCCAGCCTGGTCTAGCAGGACCTGTTGCAGTCGCAGGGTTTCGGCCTCGAGTCGATCAATCGTCTCGGTGGATGAATCCAACTCGAGAACCCGCTGTGACGCGCCCTCTTGAAAGGCCAGAACCTCGTCCAAGCTCGGACCGTATTTGCGCATGAGTTGATTTATGCTTGCCAAACGCAATTGCAGAGCCTCAAGCTCTGCCGATGCGTCGGCCTCGAGACCATCTAAGTACCCGGCTAACTCGGTTGCCGTGTCGCTCAGCTGATAACCGATATTGCGAACCTGCTCGGCGATGCGCTCCAACTCGGGGTCGTGCTGGGTCGCTTGCTCGAGGGCACGTCTTGCTTGACCAAGCAGAGCGGTGGCGTCTAGGGCATCACCAAAGTTTTCACTCGAAAGCGACTCGTGCGCGCTTGTCGCCGCCAGACGAAGTTCCTCTAGATTGGCCAACTTGGCGGCTCGCTCAGCAAGCAGTACATCTTCCTGGGGCAGCATTTCGGCTGCCGCCAACTCTGCTACCGCAGCCCTAAGTTCATCGGCTTCGCGAGCGCGATTTGCCAGTTGGGCTCTTAGTTCAGCGAGCTCGGTGGCTCGAGATTTCCAAAGTTTATAGTTCTCACGATAGGCCTGCAGTGCCTGTTCAAGTTGTGGGCCGGCAAATTTATCCAGGGCCTCACGCTGGGCAACTGGGCTTTTCAAGCGAATCTGGTCGGATTGGCCGTGAACCACGACAAGTTGATTGCCCAACTCGCTAAGCAGTGCGATTGGCGCCGCACGACCGGAAACCGCCGCGCGACTTCGCCCCTCGCTAGAGACCGAGCGATTCAAAATCAACTCCCCCTGATCGAGTTCGGCACCGGCTTCGCGCACCCGTTCGGCAATCTCGCTGTCGGCAGGCAACATCCATCGCCCCTCGACAAACGCCTGATCTTGACCGCGGCGAATTGCCGAGGTATCGGCGCGTTCTCCGAGCAAAAGACCCAGCGCTGACAGCACCATGGTTTTGCCTGCTCCGGTTTCGCCAGTGAGCACCGTTAGACCGGGCTTAAAAGGCAGTCGAGCCTCTTGTATGACCCCCAGGTCTCGAATGTAAATCTCTTCAATCACCTTTAGTTCACCTCGCCTCTAGCGCCGTCTGGGCCCCTCCAGCCGTGGACGGGTAATGCAAATTTCTTAACCAGGCGGTCGGTAAAAGGCCCCTGTCGCAAACGCGCCAGACGCACCGACTTATCCGAGCGACGAACCTCGACTCTGGCGCCCGGTGGAAGTTCTCGAGTTCGCCTTCCATCACACCAGAGCACACCGTGCCCGGCGCTGCGTTTTAGCACTTCAACCGCTAATAATGAGCTCGGGCTGATGACCATTGGTCTGGCAAAAAGCGCGTGGGCGCTAAGCGGCACCAAAAGCAAGGCTTCAACCGCGGGCCAAACCACTGGGCCGCCAGCCGAAAAAGCGTAGGCGGTGGAACCGGTGGGCGTTGCCATGACGATGCCATCGCAACCGAAGCTGGAAAGTGGTCTGCTGTCAACCTCGACAACGACCTCCATCATTCGCTCGCGAGCACTCTTTTCAATCGTCGCCTCGTTTAGCGCCCAGGTTCGATAGACCACGATTCCCTCGACAATCACCGAAACATCAAGGGTTAGGCGTTCTTTGACCAGATAGTCTCGCGCAACCACTCGCTGCACGGCATCCGACAGGCCATCTCGCTCGGACTCGGCCAGAAAGCCAACGTGCCCCAGGTTGATGCCCATCAGCGGAGTTTGCTGTTCGCGCACAATCTCGGCGGCCTTCAGGATAGTTCCATCGCCACCGAGCACCATCACTAGTTCGATGTCCTCGGCGGCACAATCAACACCGAGTTCTTCAACGCGAAGCATCGAATCCTCAACCAGCAACTGCTCGGCCGAATAGGCTCTGGCGTCGGTTAGCTCGGCGTTTGTCATAACTGGGATGATGCCCGAGGCAACAAGTTGTTCGCAGGTCTTTTGGGTGGCAGCCAACGCTTCGGTGCGACCGGTATGGGTCACAATCAGCACCCGTCTGGCTTCACTCATTAACTCTCCTTAGCGATTGAATCGATTCTCTCATCCCATTTTGAACGATTGGTGGCCTCTAGCGGACTAATCCACAGAAGATACTCGATGTTTCCATGGGTTCCAGGCAAATCCGACTTCGCAAGTCCACGAACTCCCATGCCAAGCTCATGAGCAAAGTCCACGACCTGGTGGATAGCCGAAGCGCGAAGACGGTGATCGTTAACAATGCCGTGAGCACTCAGCGACTGCTTGCCCACCTCGAACTGTGGCTTGATTAGCAACACGAAGTCGGCATTTGGTGCAACCGAGAGCATTTGGGCCAGAACCAGGGTGAGGGATATGAACGAAAGGTCGGCGACAACGAGGTCTATCTTGATTTTGGACTCGGGAACGCGGGCAAGCTGCGAAAGTGTGCTCAGGCTGAGCTCACGGGCGTTGAAACCCTCGATGCTGATGATGTTTGGATCGTCCTGTAGCTCTGGCGACAACTGATCGTGGCCTACGTCTAGTGCGTAAACAAGTTTCACGCCACGACGCAACAGGACATCGGTGAAACCTCCGGTTGAGGCACCGACATCCATCGCGGTTTTGCCTTCAACCTCGAGATCGGTGAACACGTCGAGTGCGCGGGCTAGTTTGTGACCGGCCCGACTTACATAATCGATGGCTTCGAGAACGGTAATCTGATCGGTTTCGAGAACCGGCTGGGATGACTTTCGGGCGGCCTTGCCGTTAACCAACACGCGGCCGGCTTCAATCATGGTCGAGGCACGGTTTCTAGATGAAACCAGACCGCGCTCAACTAGCAGTAAATCTATTCGCATCTTCTACTTCTCACTGTTCAGGTTGCGCTCGGCGTTTTCCAGAACAAGTTCCAGCTGAGCGCGCAGGGCCTCAAAAGACGCAACCTGCTCTTCGAGTGGCAAATCGCGCACTCGATTAATCTCCAAATTTAGTTGCTCGATCAGTTGATCAGACATGAGGCCTCTCCTATGTGAATCTTAATGCCAAGTATTGGGTTGTTCGAAAGTCGGATTTTTGTTGTCATGTTAGTTTTTCCAGCCGGGTCGCTCTGGTCGCTCGTCGCGTTCTGGT
>CAZLWT010000122.1:0-5178 GCA_964563325.1 uncultured Rhodoluna sp.
GCCTTGATTTTGAAGTTGAGTCGCCTCGAGAAGCTCCAATCGCTCAGCGGCAACATCACCATTCCGCTGGCGGATGTGCGCGGGGCAACCGAAGACAAAGGCGCAACCGGTGACCTAGGCTTTCGCGCGCCAGGAACCCATATTCCGGGCCGGCTTTGGGCGGGCACCTTCATCAAGCTCGAAAAACCGCTCGAGGATCACAGCCAACCCAAATTCGTCTATGCGGTGGTCCCCGGTTTGCCAGCCAAATTCTCAAAACCCGGCCTCTATGTTGCCGGTCAGTACCTAGGCGAAATGTCACCCGGGTTCGTTCTGGTGAAGGCCCCTTTGACGCCCGTGGTGATCACGGTGAATCACAAAAAATGGTCAAGATTGGTGATCGGGGTTTCTAACCCAAGAGAGCTTGTCAAACAAATAAACAGCGCAATAGCGAAGTAGCATGAAGGAATGACTTTTATGAAACCTGGAATCGATCCGGCAGCCCTAAACCCAAGCGTTCGCCCACAAGATGACCTATTTGAATACGTCAACGGAACCTGGTTGGAAGCAACCGAAATTCCTCAGGACAAGGCCATTTACGGCAGTTTCCACATGTTGGCAGATGCCTCAGAAGCCGCCGTCAAAGAGATTCTTGAAAGCGCCGCAGCCAACCCAACCGCTGGCGTCAGCCAACAAATCGGTGACCTCTACTCCTCTTTCCTAGACGAGCAACGTGCCAACGAGTTGGGGGCCGCTCCGATAGCCGCCGACCTCAAGTTGATCGAAACCATCACATCCATCGATGATGCAACCAAGCTACTTGGCGAGTTCGAGCGCAGCAGCGTAAGCGGAATGTTTGGTCTTTACGTTGACAACGACCCGGGCGAGCCAAGCCGCTACCTGGTGAACCTTGCCCAGGGTGGACTTGGTCTACCCGACGAAGCCTATTACCGCGAGGAAAAGCACGCCGAAATCCGTGAGGCCTACGTGCCACACATCGCCCAAATGTTGACCCTTGCCGGCTGGTCTGCCGAGGCCGCAGACGCTGGCGCTCGCCGCATCATGGAGTTTGAAACCGCGCTAGCCGGGGTGCACTGGAACGTGGTTGACTCGCGTGACGCCGAGAAGGTTTACAACCTGACCGTGCAGAGCCACCTGCAAGAGATGACCCCAACCTTCGACTGGTCGCTTTGGTTGGCCGGCGCACAAATCGAAGAGCGCGTCATCGAAGAGGTTGTCGTCATGATGCCTAGCTTCTTTGAAGGCTTCAGCGCTGTCTACAACAACGAAAACCTGGAAGCCGTAAAGCTTTGGTTGGCCTGGCAGGTAATTCGTTCAACCGCGCCTTACCTAAGCGATGACTTCATCAACGAACGCTTCGCTTTTTACGGCACCAAGTTGACCGGTGCGCCGATGAACCGTGCCCGCTGGAAGCGTGCCGTCAGCTTGGTTGAAGGAACCCTCGGCGAGGCCGTTGGCGAAATCTACGTGCAAAAGCACTTCCCACCTGAGGCAAAGGTGCGCATGGACACCCTGGTTAGCTTCCTGATCGAGGCCTACCGCGACAGCATCAACAAGATCGACTGGATGACCGAAGAGACCAAGCAAAAGGCTTTGGTCAAGCTCGATAAGTTCACCCCGAAGATCGGCTACCCGGTTAAGTGGAAGGACTACTCGTCGATCGCTATCCATCGTGATGATTTGGTTGGCAACGTGCGCCGAGTCACCTCATGGGGCGTTGACAAAGAGGTCGCCAAGATTGGCGCGCCGCTCGACCGCGACGAATGGTTCATGACCCCGCAGACCGTTAACGCCTATTACAACCCGGGCTTCAACGAAATAGTCTTCCCGGCAGCCATTTTGCAGCCACCGTTCTTCAGCCTAGATGCCGATGACGCAGTCAACTTTGGTGGAATCGGTGCCGTAATCGGCCACGAAATCGGTCACGGTTTTGACGACCAAGGGTCGAAGTACGATGGCGACGGAGCGCTGCAGAGCTGGTGGACCGATGCCGACCGTCAGGCCTTCGAAGAGCGCACCAAGTCGCTAATCGCGCAGTACAACGAGCTATCACCGAAGCAGTTGGGTGACGAGCACAAGGTCAACGGCGAGCTGACCATCGGCGAGAACATCGGTGACCTTGGCGGCTTGGGCATTGCTTACAAGGCGTATTTATTGTCGCTGGATGGCGCCGAGCCACCGGTGATCGACGGCCTCTCAAGCCTGCAGCGCCTGTTCATCTCATGGGCCCAGGCCTGGCGCACCAAGGGTCGCGATGAAATGGTGCTGCAGCGTTTGGCAACCGACCCACACTCCCCAGCGGAGTTCCGTTGCAACCAGATCGTGCGCAACATCGATGCCTTCTATGAAGCTTTCGGTGTGACCGAGGCCGACGCCCTTTGGCTCGACCCGGCCGAGCGCGTTCGAATCTGGTAGCGCGGGTCGGGGGCGGCTGTGAATCTTTGGTTTCGTTTAGCCTGGGCGCTGTTTGCTTGGCGCTTCAGGTCTAAACGCACCATCAGCGACGTTGGGGTCAGGCCCTTTCGGGTTTGGCCAAGCGACCTTGACGTTTTCAATCACATGAATAACGGCAGGTTTCTGGCGCTACTGGATCTTGGCCGCCTAGATCTGATGCTGCGATCCGGGTCTTGGCAGGCGCTGCAAAAGCGCGGTTGGTACCCGGTAGTGGTTGCCCAAAACATCACCTTCCGCAAGTCGCTTCGGCCTTGGCAGAAGTTCACAATCGAAACCCGCATAGTTGGCTGGGATGACATTTCGGCATTCATCGAACAGCGGTTCGTGGCCGAGGGCGAAATCTATGCCAAGGCAATCGTTCGGGTGCGATTCTTGAAACGTGCCCGCGGAGTTTTGGCACCAACCGAGGTCATCGAAGCCTGTGGCGGTTGGGTCGGCGAAATGCCAACGCTGCCACTTTGGATTCAGAACTGGGCCGATGCTTCGGCTTTGCCAAAGGGTCGCGAGGCCACCCCTTCGGTCTGGAACTAGCGAGCCGTTAGCGACTTTCTTGCTGGTCGCCCTTCGCGAACAGGTCCATGAAACCCTCGGTGGCAGACAAGTCACCCGACTGATCGATAGCCAGCACTTGGATACTGGTTTGTGGGTTGCGCAGGTTGTACGCATTGATTAGGTCGATGGCGCGGTTGCCCTGTGCAAAAGCCGCCGTGGCCCAAACGTCGGCCGAAACTAGGTCTCTGGCAACCACGCTCACCTGCACCAGTTCGTTTGCCGGTTCTTTTCCGGGGGCTTTCGGGTTCCAAATGTGTTGACCACGCTCTGCGCTGCCGCTGGTTGCCACGGCACGAAATGGTGTGCCGGCAAGGTCTAATACCGTTAGCACTCCCGCCGCTGAGTCAACTATCGAAACCGGTTGGTGAATGGCAACTCGCCAATCGAGTGGATCGGTTAGCTCGTCGCTTAGCCAAATATCGCCGCCGGCGTTGAGTGTGAAATCCTGGATTCCAGCGGCCAGCAAACTCTTGGCCGCCTGATCGGCCGCCCAAGTCTTCACCAGCCCAGAGGGGTCAAAGGTGTGTTCTGGCGTAAAAGGGCTAAACCAGCCATCGGTGGTCTTTTCCCACTCCTCGCAGGCATCCCAAATATCTGAGACCACGGGCGGGCATTTGGCAACCGAGGTTTCACCGCGCGCCAGTTGGCTCAGCGGGCTCTCGGGTTTATAGAGGCTAAAGGTTTCATCGGCGGCATGCAAGATTTGGCAGGCAACATCCATCGCCGCTTTGGTTTCGGCGGTTGAAAGGGGGC
Organism: uncultured Rhodoluna sp.; assembly: GCA_964563325.1. GTDB lineage: Bacteria > Actinomycetota > Actinomycetes > Actinomycetales > Microbacteriaceae > Rhodoluna. Next base: position 3,760 of record CAZLWT010000122.1, read on the forward strand.
TTCTGCCCTTGAAGGTGAATGCGGTGCCCATGCAGTACTCGGTATGACTGAAATCGGTGTCACTGACGTCGGTCAATCCAGGTGTTTGGGTCAAAGCGGCCTCCAGAAGACTAGGTTAGTTTCGCGATTGCCGAATCTAGCGCCTTTTTGAAGGCCTGGGTTGTGTAGGTTGCGCCACCAACGTTGCCAAAGTTGCTGCCCTGAGCCTTTACGGCAGCCGCGGTTAGCGATGGGAAAGCTTGGCTGCGACCGCCAGAAGCCCCGGCCTGCACCATGTTGACGGCAGCTATTTTGCCCGAGGTGCGAACCACCTCGACCTGGATTGTTCCGAACTGATAGTTGATGGCGCTGCTTCGCACCGTCATGTCTTTCTTTGTGGCCGGGGTGGTTGAAGTCGGGTTGCTGGTTGGGTTAGCCGAGCTGGTGCTAGTTGGGGCAACCAGCGGCCAGCCCAACTTTGCCTGGGTGTAGGCGAGCCCGCCGGCTAGTGAGGCGCCGATGATCGCGGTGTTTGCGATCACCAATCGAGTTTTGCGTTGCATGACTTCCTTAGAACTTCGCTAGTGCTGACTTTAGGGCATCTTTGAACGCGGCTGTTGTGTAGGTGGCCCCGCTTAGGTTTCCAAAGTTGGCGCCGTTGGCGCTCTTGGCTGCCTGAACCAGTGGTCCCCAAGCGCCGGCACGACCACCGCTGGCCTGAAAGACAACCTGGCTGATGTCGGTAATCTTGCCATTCTTTTCGGTGACCGATAGCTGAATGGTTCCAAACCGATAGCCGATGGCGGCGCCCTGGTGAGTTACCGTGGTGCTAGCAGGTGGAGTGACCGGAGGTGTGGTTGGGGTCGTCGTAGGTGGTGTCGTTGGAGTGGTGGTGCCAGTTGACCCCGTTGACCCGGTCGAACCGGTGTGCTTCTTCGTGACAGTCCTCTTGACGACGGCCTTTTTGACACCGGTTGTTGAGGTATTTCCTGAACTGGCACTCGACTGCGTGTGCTTCTTGACGATTGCGGCCGTGGTCGGGTTTGTGCTCGAGGTTTGTGCCGTTGAAGTCACCGGCGTCGAACCGCTGTCGGTTGCGGCGTTGGCCGAAAAGCCCGCTGCTGGCTGCACTTGGCTGCCGGCTGCATAACTGATGGCCATTATGCCAAGGCCGATGGATGATACGAAAGTTTTGCTTGAGATTCTCACCAGGCAAACTCCTCTGCGTGAATTTGGTTCTGTGGGGTGCCGGCACGAAGCAGGCTCTTAGTCACCGTGTGGGTCCAAGCTGCTGGGCCACAGATGTAGACGTCGGACTCCGAAATCCAAGGTGCGATTATTGAGAGCCTGGCGTGATCTGGAAGGTTCTCGGCATGCGCCGGCATCCAGGAGTGGGCCGCACCTCGGCTGCCCTCGAGCAGGGTCAGGTTGAAGCCTCTG
>CAZLWT010000123.1:0-5172 GCA_964563325.1 uncultured Rhodoluna sp.
CGAAGACCGCGGTAGACAAGGTGAAGCGTGGAATCGTTGCTTACTCCTACTACGGATAACTTATCGGCCCGAAACATCGATATCCGATGACGATTCTGCGGCGTTCGCTGAGGTCGACGGCCTTGACGCTCATGAGGTTTTGGCGTCTTTGGGCGGCCGTGGGCGGTGGGCTACTTTCGGCTCAGGCATTGCCGCGGCAAAACGTGTGGGGGCTGATTTTTCCAGCGGTTGCCCTGCTGCTGCTTTCGGTTAGAGGCCGAAGGTTTTGGCCGGCCTTGGGGCTCGGGTTCGTCGGGGGATTGAGCTTTTACCTGAGCCAGATTGAGTGGTTGAGCCTCTACCTTGGTTGGCTACCCTGGGTAGCCCTTTCCATCATGGAGGCCTTTTTCTTTGCGTTCGGTATGGCGGCCATTGCGTTGGTCTGGAACTGGCTGGACGGCAACCTTCGAGGCCATGGCAGAGTGCTGCTTATCTCGCTAGCTATCTCGACGCTCTGGACGACTCGCGAGTGGGTTTCAACCCACTTTCCATACGGTGGTTTTCCATGGTCACGACTGGCCCAAACTCAATCCGATAGCTTTTTGGCGAACTGGGTTTTTTACGGTGGAATGTCGCTTCTGAGTTTTATGGTGGTCTTCGTCACGGCGTTGCTAACCTGCAGCGCCTTCGAAATTTCCAAACCTCGGGCTACCCATCAACTGCTGCGCAATCCGACGCTGTGGATAACTGCGGGCGCGATAGCCGTTGTCACGGCATTGCCGCTGCTAACCTTTCCAAGCGCGAAGGCCGAGGCTGGCACCTACGTTATCGGTGCCGTTCAAGGCAACGCGAACGCTGGGCTGTTTGCAAATCCGGTGCCAGGAAGCATTCTGGCCAAACACCTACTCGCCAGTCGTGAGCTTGCGAAACAGCCCCTCTTCAAGGATCTTCAAGGTGTGGTTTGGCCCGAGAACGCATCTGATCTGAGCCCGCTCAGCAACCCGATTGCCAGAGCCCTGATTTCAGATTTGGTTAACAATAAACTGCACGTGCCGCTATTTTTTGGAACCCTCACCGAGCGCGACGGCAAGATATACAACAGCACGATCCAGTGGGAGCCAGGAAAGGGAATGGTTGACTATTACGATAAAAAACGACCTATTCCATTTGCGGAATACGTTCCAGACCGTTCCTTTTGGTATCAGATAGCGCCAGACCTTATTGGTCTAATCCAAAGAGGTTTTTCATTCGGAACCCGCGACGGAATCTTTGAAACGGGTTCTACCAAACTCGGTTCACTGATCTGCTTTGAAATCGCGATCGATGAAATCAACCGCGATTTGGTGCACGGGGGAGCTCAGATAATTCTTGCCCAAAGCAATAACTCAGACTTTGGGCACAGCGACGAAACCTATCAACAGGCGGCGATAGCCAAACTGCGAGCCATAGAGATAGGTCGACCTATCGTTTATGACTCCACAGTCGGCGCTTCGGCCGTCTATCTTCCCGATGGTTCGGTTTTGGGTCAACTCGAGGCCTTCAAGCCCGGAGTGCTGATCGAACGCTTGCCGTTGAGAACTACGCTCACACCCGCCATGACGATAGGCGGCTGGTTCGATTTGAGCCTAAACTTGCTATCGATAACTTTAATCTGCCTGCTGCCTTTACGGCGCAAAAAACGGGAGAAGACCCCCCAATGAACACTCTCGTAATTATGCCTACCTATAACGAAATGGGTAGTTTGCCAACTGTCCTCGAGCAGGTACTGGCGGCCACAAATGAGGTTGACATTCTCGTTGTCGACGACAACAGCCCAGACGGCACGGGGGATTATGCCGATCAGTTGGCCAAAGCCAACAGCCGAGTTAAGGTGCTTCATCGCACCGAGAAGGCTGGGCTCGGGGCCGCATACCTGGCTGGTTTCGAGTGGGCAACCAGCAACGGCTACGAGTTCTTAGTCGAGATGGATGCCGATGGTAGTCACCGCCCGCAAGATCTTCCACTATTGCTGGCCAAAAGGGCCGAGGCTGATTTGGTGATTGGGTCAAGATGGGTCGCCGGTGGCAGAGTTGAGAACTGGCCGCTTCACCGCCGCGCGATTTCAAGAATTGGAAACGGCTATGCGAACTTCATGCTGGGCGCCAAGATTGCCGACATCACTGCTGGGTTCCGGTTGTACCGCACTAGTTTCCTAAACACCCTTGACCTTGGCCAGGTTGCCGCCCACGGATACGCGTTTCAGGTCGAACTAGCTTGGAAGTCTAGAGTGGCCGGCGGTCGCATCGTTGAAGTACCAATTACCTTCGTCGAGCGCACCGAGGGTGTCTCAAAAATGACAACAGCCATAGTGTTTGAGGCACTATGGCTGGTGACTGGCTGGGGATTCGGTCGATTGTTTAAGTCTCGAGCGACAGCTTTTTCTAAACTCTAGAGGTCGGCTTGGCCTCGGTCGCGTCTTGATCTGATGTATTCAATGCGCTCTTGCAAAATCTCTTCAAGTTCTTCACGGGTGCGGCGTTCTAGCAACATCTCCCAGTGACTGCGAGGGGTCTTGTCCTCGGTTGCGGTTAGCACAATTCGCTTGCCATCGGCCAAAAGGGTTCCCATGTTGGAACATTTCTTGCACTGCCAGGTTTCGGGAATCTCGGCGTCAGCCGAGAAAACAATTTCGCTAACGTGATCGTTTACACACTGGTACAGGTGTTTGTTTCGAGCAGAAAAGTGGATGCCTTTGTCGCTCTCAAGGCTCTGAGTGCCGAGACGCATTCCGCGCATAGTCTGTTGTGACATATTTCCTCCTGGGTTGTTGCCTTTTCGAGGCATCGTATTGTTCAACCCGTGGCGCTCAAGGAATAATCCCGAGACAAAGAAGTTGTCGGGTTTTAGGATACCGCGCAGTTGGCTATTTGGGGGAGCGAAACAGCCTAATTGCCAAATCAGCTCGATCTGTGACGAGACCATCGGCGCCCATGGCGAACAGCCGGTTCATTTCGTCGACCGAATTTATCGTCCAGAAGTGCACTTCTACACCAGCGTCGTGCAAGGCCGCGATAAATCTCTTGCTGGCTAGCTTGAGTATGAAGTAGCCGGTTGGAATCTGGAAGGCATCGATTCCGGAAAGGCCCGCTCTAAAACTTGCCGATCGCCCCAGCATAAATCGCAGGTAGCTTTTCAACACCACCGATGAGCCGGCCGAAGTGGCAACCGGGCTAACCGATCCGGCCGATTGGATTGCGGAAATTATTCGCAATCTACGTGTTTCGCTGAACGAACTCACGAGAACCCGATTCAGTGCGCCGAGCCTTAAAATGACCTCGATACCGGGGGATACCGCATCGTCGACTTTGAAGTCCAGGTTAAAAAATGAATCCCCAAACTGAGTTAGTGCTTGCTCGAGCGAGGGGATTCGACCGCCTTTTTCCAGCGCGATTTCCTGCAGTTCGCTCCAGTCGAAATCGCTTATCGCCCGATCGAGGTGGGCAGGATTATTGGGGGTGGCAAGCACGCGATTAAGGTTCTCGTCATGAAACAGGACAGCGACACCGTCCTTTGATGACTGAACATCCGACTCAAGGTACTCAGCGCCAAACTCGACGGCTGCGGCAAATGCCTCGAGGGTATTTTCGTCTATGCGAAGGCCAGTTGGCCCGGCTGACAGCCCCCGGTGTGCAAAAATCCGTGGCTTTGGTCGCGCAAAGAAATCCTTCATGCGTAGAGAGTAGTGCACGAATCTGTCGCGCAGAAGAAGCAATAGGCTTAGAAAATGCTCACGCGCACTCAAGAACAGGTAATGCGACGATTCCTTCGTCTGATGATTGGGTTGGCGGTCTATGGACTGGGTATTGGCCTGATGGTACATGCCAGAATTGGAATAGCTCCCTGGGATGTGTTTGCGCAGGGAATTAGCGTGCAGACTCGCCTCAGCTTCGGAATTTCATCGGTCATCGTAAGCATTATCGTTTTGGTCTGTTGGATTCCGCTGAAGCAGAAGCTCGGTCTTGGCACCCTGCTGAATGCGGTGCTAATTGGTCTTTTTGCAGACCTGGTGATTCCCTTTCTTCCGCAACTGAACAGCTACCTGCTACAGGTCGCTTCTTTTGTTCTGGGAATGGTCATCGTGGCCTATGCCACGGGACTTTATATCAGCAGCCAGTTTGGCGCAGGACCACGAGATGGACTGATGGTTGGCACCCAACGGGTCACGGGCTGGCCCTTTTGGCTGGTTCGCAGCCTGTTTGAGGGAACTGTGTTGAGCGTTGGCTGGTTGATGGGCGGTCAGGTTCGGGAGGGCACTTTCATATTCGCGGTCTGCATTGGCTATTTGATGCAAAGTTCACTCGCGCTTTTTGGTCTAGCCAAAGGTCAAAAGCCAAAATATTCCTTGGTACAGCAGGGGGATTGATGCTAATCAGACATCGTGAGGCAGCCAGGGTGCTGCTACTGGATTCCCAAGACCGAGTCTTTCTGTTTCTGACCCACTGGGATCCGGGCACTGGCCAACCGCCACGCTGGTTGACTCCGGGCGGTGGAATAGACGTCGGCGAAACGATAATTGAGGCCGCCGTTCGCGAACTTCGCGAGGAAACCGGATTACTGGTTGCACCAGATCAACTCGGCGAAATCATTCACGTCCAGGATTTTCGCGTTGACTGGGTCAACGGCGATTATGAAACCGGCCGACACTATTTCTATCAACTTCGCGTTGAAGACGGTTTTCTGCCCGATGTCACCGGCTGGACCGATGAGGAACACCGAGATGTAATCGAGTACCGCTGGTGGTCGATGGATGAGTTTTTCGCGACCAATCAACGTTTGGGGCCGGATGGCTTCGACCAGTTCCTGCTCCAAAAACGCCGATAATGCACATTATGTCAAGTAGTTGTTTTTTGGGCGCTCGTTAGCCGCCCCTGGCTCCAGCTGTTAGCGCTGCGTTGCAGCAACCCACTCGGATAACTTCTGGGACGCAAGACCGGCATCCATAGTCTCGGTGACTCGTTCAAGCGCCGATTCGAATCGAAGCCGCAGATCGACATCAACTCGACTCGAATCTTTTGCTAACTCGTAGGCAACCAAACCGCCGGCCGCGTTCAACCGAACTATGTCACCAACCGCCCTCAGGTTTCCGTCGGTTTCCCCGGTAAATAATCTTTTTGCCACGTCGGCATTGAAATGGGCGTCGCCACCCACCAGCAG
>CAZLWT010000124.1:0-5141 GCA_964563325.1 uncultured Rhodoluna sp.
TTCTTGATGATGACAGCGGCGTTCTCGTCAAACTTGATGTAAGAACCGTCTGGTCGACGGTACTCTTTTTTGGTGCGGACGATGACGGCCTTGACCACATCACCCTTTTTGACGCTTCCACCCGGGACTGCGTCTTTGACCGTGGCAACGATGATGTCACCTAGTCCGGCATAACGGCGCTTTGAACCACCGAGAATGCGGATGGCCAGAAGCTGCTTGGCGCCGGTGTTGTCGGCAACCTTGACTCTGGATTCCTGCTGAATCACTTCTTACTCCTTAGTAAGGGGTATAACCACCGAAGTGGCTCCCTGGGGGTTTACTTAGCTTTTTCGACGATCTCGACTAGGCGCCAGTTTTTGGTCGCTGACAATGGACGAGTCTCGTTGATGATAACGAGGTCGCCGATGCCGGCCTGGTTTAGCTCGTCATGAGCCTTGACCTTGGTGGTGCGGCGAATAACTTTGCCGTACAACGGGTGCTTTACGCGGTCTTCAACCTCGACAACGATGGTTTTGTTCATCTTGTCGCTGACAACGTATCCGCGGCGGGTCTTGCGATAACCGCGGGCTTCGGTCTCAGTTGCTGCGGCAACCGCAGCTTCAGTGTTTTCAGCCATGGTTATGCCTCCTCAGTCTCGGCAGCTGTTTCAGCAACCTTCTTGGCCTTTGCGGCAGGAGCAGCGGCTGGTGCAGCAGGAACCGCACGAATACCTAGCTCACGCTCACGAATGATTGTGTAGATACGAGCGATGTCACGCTTTACAGCGCGTAGTCGTCCGTGGCTTTCAAGCTGACCGGTGGCTGACTGAAAACGCAGGTTGAAAAGTTCTTCCTTTGCCTTCTTCAGCTCTTCGATGAGCACCGAGTCTTCGATCTTGTCGATCTCGGTTACGTTCAAGTTCTTTGAACCGATCGCCATTATGCGTCACCTTCTTCACGCTTGATGATACGGGCCTTAAGAGGCAGCTTGTGGATCGCACGAGTCATTGCTTCACGAGCAACGGTCTCGGATACACCGCTGAGCTCAAAGAGCACGCGTCCGGGCTTTACGTTTGCAACCCACCACTCCGGTGAACCCTTACCGGAACCCATGCGGGTTTCGGCTGGCTTCTTGGTTAGCGGACGGTCAGGGAAGATGTTGATCCAGACCTTTCCACCACGCTTTACGTGACGGGTCATTGCGATACGAGCTGACTCGATCTGACGGTTGGTTACATAGGCAGGGGTCAAAGCCTGGATGCCATACTCACCAAAGTTCACAGTGGTACCACCGCTGGCTGTGCCAGAACGCTTCGGGTGGTGCTGCTTACGGTGCTTTACGCGACGTGGAATCAACATTGTTATGCCTCAACTTTTGCTGGTGCAGCTGCTACTGGAGCGGCTGCGGCTGGAGCCTCTGACGCCTGACGACGTGGGCGGTCTGAGCGCTCTGGTCGCACTGACTTGGCGTTGGCGTTCACAATAGCTAGCTCTTTGTTGGTGATGTCACCCTTGTAGATCCAAACCTTTACACCGATACGACCAAAGGTGGTCTTGGCTTCATAGAAACCGAAGTCGATGTTGGCACGAAGGGTGTGTAGTGGCACGCGGCCTTCACGATAGAACTCTGAGCGGCTCATTTCTGCGCCACCTAGACGACCCGAGCACTGAACTCGGATACCCTTTGCACCCTGGCGAGTTGCACCCTGCATTCCCTTGCGCATTGCGCGACGGAATGCAACACGGCTTGCCAGTTGCTCGGCGATACCCTGAGCTACCAACTGGGCATCCATCTCTGGGTTCTTGACCTCGAGGATGTTCAGCTGGATCTGCTTCTTGGTTAGCTTCTCTAGATCTGAGCGGATTGCTTCGGCTTCAGCACCACGACGACCAATAACTAGGCCTGGACGAGCGGTGTGGATGTCGACGCGAACACGGTCACGGGTGCGCTCGATTTCGATGCGGCTCACGCCGGCACGGTCGAGGCGGCTCGTGAGCAGCTGACGGATGCGAATGTCTTCGGTTACGTAGTCCTGGTAGCGCTGACCCTTTTTAGTTGAGTCGGCAAACCAACGCGACACGTGGTCGGTGGTGATACCAAGTCTGAAGCCGTATGGGTTTACTTTTTGACCCATTACTTGTTCCTCGCCTTCGGAGCGCTTGCCTTAGCTGCAAGCTCATCTGGTGTTGCAACCACAACGGTGATGTGGCTGGTGCGCTTCAAAATCTGGAACGCGCGGCCCTGTGCTCGCGGCATGAACCGCTTCAGGGTTGTACCTTCGTCAACGAACGCTGCTGAAACGACGAGGTCTTCTTCATCGAATAGCGTGTTGCTTGCGTCTGCCTTGACTCGGGCGTTTGCGATTGCTGCGTGTACCAACTTGTAGATCGGCACGCTAGCTGCCTGAGGTGCAAACTTCAGGATGGCTAGAGCTTCGATTGCTTGCTTTCCGCGGATCAAAGCGACGACGCGGCGAGCCTTCATTGGGGTGACGCGGATGTGGCGCACTTTGGCGACTGCTTCCATTGTCTTCTCCTAGTCTCTCAGGCGCCGCTTACTTGCGGCGACCCTTCTTGTCGTCCTTCACGTGGCCACGGAAGGTGCGGGTTGGTGCGAATTCGCCTAGCTTGTGCCCAACCATGTTCTCAGATACGAATACCGGAACATGCTTGCGGCCGTCGTGCACTGCGATGGTGTGGCCCAGCATGGCTGGAACGATCATCGAGCGACGTGACCAGGTCTTGATTACGTTTTTGGTCTGCGCTTCGTTTTGCTTGGCTACCTTTTGGAAAAGGTGGTCATCAACGAAGGGACCCTTCTTTAGACTGCGTGGCATATGTTCAGACTCCTACTAACGCTTCTTGCCTACGGTACGGCGGCGAACAATGAGCTTGTCGCTCGGAAGTTTTGGCTTGCGGGTGCGACCTTCGGCCTGACCCCAAGGGCTGACCGGGTGACGTCCACCGGAAGTCTTACCTTCACCACCACCATGTGGGTGGTCGACTGGGTTCATGGCTACACCACGAACGGTTGGGCGTACGCCCTTCCAGCGCATACGGCCGGCCTTACCCCAGTTGATGTTCGACTGCTCGGCGTTGCCGACCTCGCCGATAGCTGCGCGGCAGCGTGCGTCAACGTTGCGGATTTCACCTGATGGCAGGCGAAGCTGCGCATAGGGTCCATCTTTAGCAACCAAACGAACGCTGGCACCGGCTGAACGGCCAAGCTTTGCGCCACCACCCGGCTTCAACTCGATCGCGTGAATAACAGTTCCCACTGGGATGTTCTTCAGCGGCAAGTTGTTACCCGGCTTGATGTCGGCTGCTGGGCCCTGCTCAATGCGGTCACCCTGCTTTAGCTTGTTCGGGGCAATGATGTAGCGCTTTTCGCCATCTGCATAGTGCAAAAGGGCGATGTTTGCTGTGCGGTTCGGGTCGTACTCGATGTGAGCAACGGTCGCCGGAACGCCATCCTTGTCGTGACGACGGAAGTCGATCAGACGGTACTGGCGCTTGTGGCCACCACCGATGTGACGCGTCGTGATGCGACCCTGGCTGTTACGGCCACCGGTCTTGTGAAGTGGACGAAGCAATGACTTTTCTGGAGTCGAGCGGGTGATTTCAGCGAAGTCTGAAACCGACGAACCGCGACGACCAGGAGTCGTTGGCTTGTATTTGCGAATTGCCATTTCTGATTCCTTTAGCCCTTACCCGTTAACCAACGTTGGTGAAGATGTCGATGGTGCCGGACTTGAGAGTGATGATGGCGCGCTTGGTGTCTTTGCGCTTGCCTAGACCGAACTTGGTCTTGCGGGTCTTGCCAATACGGTTCAAGGTGTTCACCGAAGCGACCTGTACCTTGAAGATTGACTCGATTGCCTGCTTGATTTCAGTCTTGTTTGAGCGTGGGTCTACCTCGAAGGTGTACTTGCCCATGTCGATCAAGCTGTAGCTCTTTTCAGAAACGATCGGCTTGATGATTACGTCGCGAGGATCCTTGTTGATTGCGGCCATGATTATGCCTCCTGGGTTGCAGCGGCCTCGGCCTCGGTTGCAACGGCCTTAGCCGATGCGCCCTTGGCAGGACCTTCGATGAATACGTCGATTGCAGCCTTCGTGAAGATCACGTCGTCGCTCAACAACACGTCATAAGCGTTTAGCTGGTCAACAGGCAGAACGTGTAGGTTCTGGATGTTGCGCAAGCTCTTGTAGCTCAGGTCGTCGTTGCGGTCTAGTACTACTAGAACGTTGCGGCGGTTGGTCAACTGCAAGATGAGCGCCTGTGCGATTTTGGTCGAAGGCACGGTTCCGTTTGAAAGCTCTGCAACAACGTGCAGGCGGCCATTGCGGGCACGGTCAGAAAGTGCACCGCGGGTTGCTGCGGCGATCATTTTCTTAGGTGTGCGCTGGTCGTAGTCACGAGGCTTTGGACCGTGAACCACGCCACCGCCGCGCTGCTGAGGCTGACGAATCGAACCCTGACGGGCGCGACCGGTTCCCTTTTGCTTGAACGGCTTGCGGCCAGCACCAGAAACTTCTCCACGACGCTTGGTCGATGAGGTTCCTTGGCGGGCGGCTGCGAGCTGTGCAACGACAACCTGGTGGATTAGTGGAACGTTGGTTTGTACGTCAAACAGGTCTGCTGGCAGATCAACTGATCCGGCCTTCTTGCCCTGCTTGTCGAGAACGTCGACTTTGCTGTTTTCAGCCATGTTGATTACGCTCCCTTCACTGCGGTGCGGACGAATACGAGTTGGCCCTTAGGCCCTGGAACTGCACCCTTGATTAGCAATAGGCCACGTTCGACGTCTACTGCGTGCAGGGTGAGGTTAAGAGTGGTTACACGGTCGGTACCCATGCGCCCAGCCATGCGGGTTCCCTTGAAAACGCGACCCGGGGTCGACGATGCACCAATGGAACCTGGCTTGCGGTGGTTGCGGTGTGAACCGTGCGATGCGCCAACACCGTGGAAGCCGTGGCGCTTCATGTGACCGGCGAAGCCTTTACCCTTTGAGGTTCCAACAACGTCAACCTTGGTTCCAACTTCGAGAACCTCAACACCGAGCTCCTGGCCAACTTCGTAAGAAGCGGCGTCAGCGGTGCGGATTTCGGCGATGTGGCGACGTGGGTTCACGCCAGCCTTCGCGAAGTGACCTGAGTCTG
>CAZLWT010000125.1:0-5100 GCA_964563325.1 uncultured Rhodoluna sp.
TTCCGGCGCTAAGTTAGACGCACCAGAGGCCATGATGGAGACGGTGTCCTTGGTTGACATGCAGCCATCGGAGTCAAGTCGATCAAAGGTGATTTTGGTTGCGTGCCGAAGCGCGCGCTCAAGAATCACACTGTCGATAGCAGCGTCGGTGGTTAGTGTCACCAGCATGGTTGCGAGACCGGGGGCAAGCATTCCCGCCCCTTTGGCCATGCCGCCGATGGTCCATCCATCGTTATGGGTTCTGAAAGCAGTCTTGGAAACCGAGTCGGTGGTCATGATGGCTTCGGCGGCCGCTTGACCAGCCGTGTTGCTAAGTTGGGCAACCGCCATTTCGACTCCGGATAGCAGTTTGTGGCGATCCAGTTGCTTGCCAATCAAACCGGTTGAGCAAACCAAGACGTCGGCGGAGTTCAGGCTCAATAGTTCGGCCACTTTTTCGGCCGTGGCATGCGTGGTCTGAAACCCCTCTGGGCCGGTATAGCAGTTTGCCCCACCCGAGTTGGTGATCACAGCGCTAACCACACCGTCGGCAATCACCTGTTTGCTCCAGAGCACCGGGTTGGCGAGGCAACGATTCGTGGTGAACACCGCGGCCGCACTAAACAAAGGGCCCTGGTTTACAACCAGTGCCATATCAGGCTTGCCGGAGTGTTTTAGACCGGCGGTGACTCCCGAGGCTAAAAAGCCCTTCGCACTGGTTACGCTCAAGGTGCAACTCCATTCACTGGTAAACCGGTGGTCTCGGCGAGACCAAGGGCGATGTTCATAGATTGCAGGGCAGCCCCGGCTGTGCCTTTAACCAGGTTGTCGATTGCCGAAATAACTACAACCCGCTTGGCATGCTCGTCAACCGAAACACCAATCAGGGCAACGTTACTTCCCAGCACCGATGCCGTGCTTGGGAAAGTGCCGGCCGGCGTGAGGCGAACGAAGGCTTCGCCCGCATAGCAAGAACTCAGGGCGGCGGTCACCGATGCGAGGTTTACCCCTGGCTTCAACCGAGCGGTGTTCACGGCGAGAATTCCGCGCGACATCGGTATAAGCACGGGGGTGAAAGAAATGCTGACCGGCTTTTGGGTTGCCCGTCTAAAGTTCTGTTCGATTTCGGGGGTGTGACGGTGTGCGCCACCCACGGCGTAGGCAGCGGCCGCCCCGAGCACCTCGCTTGCCAAAAGATTGGTCTTAAGAACCCGACCGGCTCCGGTGGTACCAACCGAGAGAACCGAAACGATATCTTCGGATTCAATCAGGCCCGCAGCAATAAGTGGAGCCAATGCCAGTGTTATGGCGGTCACGTTGCAGCCGGGGACTGCGATGCGTTTGACTGCGACTAGATTTTTTCGCTGTTTATCGCCGTCGATAAGTTGCAACTCGGGCATGCCATAGGTCCAGGTTCCGGAATGGGTACCACCGTAAAACTTTTCCCAATCCTCGCGACTTTCCAGCCTGTGATCAGCCCCGCAGTCGAGCACGAGCGTATCCGCGTCAAGCCAAGAGGCAACCTCGCCAGACATCGCGTGCGGCAGGGCCAAGAAAACAATATCGTGGCCGGCTAGGGTTTCTGCGCTGGTAGGAACAAACTGGTGCTCGGCGTATTCGATCAGGTGTGGGTGCAAAGCAGTCACCGACTGCCCGACGTTCGAGTTTGCGGTGAGGGTTTTCAGCTCGAGTTCAGGGTGCTGTGCGATAAGCCGCATCAACTCGCCGCCAACGTAACCGCTGGCCCCGGCAATTGCCACCGAATAAACCATGGTTCCTCCTACACTCTTAGGCGCTAGGCGCGAATTGTTGCTCCAAAGCGTGTTGCACAAACTTCGACTGCCGCATCGCGAGCGGCGCTTGCCTCAACCTGAGTCAGGGTGCGGTCGGCAGCGCGGAACCGCAGGGCGAAGGTAAGCGATTTCTTGCCAGCCTCAATATTTTCGCCCCGATAGTCATCGACCACATCGGCCCACTCTAAGAGTTCGCCAGCGCCTTCAATGACCGCTGCCAGTAGTTCGGCGGCGGGCACGTCCAGATTCACCACTAGGGATAGATCCTGGGTAGCCGCGGGCATCACCGCAATGCTTGAAGCCTGCACCACCCGCGGGGCCAGTTGCCCAATCAAATCCAAGTTGAGCTCGATTGCGGCAACTCGCCTTGGAAGGTCGTTTTTGAGAGCCAGCTGCGGATCGATTTCACCGGCGAATCCAACCGAAATGTTGCCATCTGCACTGGCCACGAGAAGTTCCGCGGTTCGTCCAGGGTGGAAGCCCGACTTGAGGGTCTGCTTCAGGGTTATTTCCACACCGACCGCATGGGCAATCAACCGAGCCGCCTGGATTGCATCGCGATAGGTCGCCTCAACAGCTCGTTGCCCAACCTGGTGAGGCACTCGGTCGCCAGTGAATACCGCCGCAATAAACCTAGGTTGATTCGGAACGGTGGCTTCTAGATCGGCAAGTTGCTGCACGCTCGGTCGCTGATTGCCAACCGGTAAGTCCGCTGTTTTGATAACTTTAGCGGCTGGGTGAAAAACTAATCCAGATTCAAAAATTGCTAGGTTCACCAACCCGCGCGAGTGATTTCTCTTAGCTGCCTCAATGAGGCCAGGCAAAATAGAAACCCGCATTTCGGCCGCGTCTTCTTGAATGGCATTTGCTAACCGCACCGCTACCATTTCGCCAGGGTTCTCGGCAAACCATCGGTTTGCGTCTTGACCGAGGAACGGATAGGTCAGAACTTCGGTGTGGCCGGTGGCTGCAAGCGCATTAGAGACCGTGCGACGTTGCCGTTGTGAAACTGTCAGCCCGCGCCCCGGGGGTGCCACTGGGAGGCGACTCGGGATCTTGTCATAACCCGAAATGCGAGCGATTTCCTCAACGAGATCGGTTTTGTGTCTGAGGTCCGGCCTCCAGGTAGGAGGAATCACTTCGAATCCACCCGAAACCGAAGCGACCAAGCAACCCACATCGTGAAGCACATCGGTTATTTCGCTTGAAGAATATTCGACTCCGACCAATTCGCTCGCAAACTCGAGCGGAAGCCAGATCGGTAGGTTCGGTTCATAGCCTCGGGAGTCCGCACCCAAAGAATCGGCGACGCCGGAAGCGTGCACCTCTAGTAGCTGAACTGCGCGAGCCGCTGCAAACTTGGCAACCGAGTGATCGACGCCACGCTCAAAACGTTTGGCGGCTTCGGATGGCAACTTGTGACGGCGGGCCGAACGAGCGATGGAAATCGGGTCGAAGTTGGCCGCTTCAATCAGCACGTTTTTGGTGCTCGAGCTAACCTCGGTGGACTCGCCACCCATTACTCCGGCAATGCCGATTGCACCGCTGGCGTCGGAAATAACCAAGTCTTCCAGGTGCAACTTTCGCAGCTGACCGTCGAGGGTTTTTAGCTGTTCACCAGCGGCTGCTCGACGAACGGTGATTGCGCCGTTCAACTTGTCTAAATCGTAAGCGTGCAGCGGTTGCCCGAGTTCGAGCATTACGTAGTTGGTGATATCCACGACGAGGGAAATTGAGCGCATCCCGGCAAGTTTTAGTCTGGAAATCATCCAGGGCGGTGTCGGGCGGGTGGCATCGACACCCTTGACGGCACTCAATACAAAGCGAGAAACCGCTTTGCGTTCACGAATCGGAGCCTTGTCGTCGACCGAAAAATCGTAGCCGTGGTTCGACATCGGGTGAACGTTGCCGGTTGGGTCGCGAAACTCCGATCCGGTTGCGTGTGAATATTCGCGAGCAATGCCGCGAATCGAAAGGCAATAACCCCGGTCAGGCGTCACATTGACCTCGGCGGCCTGGTCGTCCAGGCTCAGTAGCTCGATGGCATCGCTGCCGACCTTTGGGTCGAGGCCCAGCTGGCTCAGCCGAATGATTCCGTCGTGGTCGTCATTTAGGGTCAGTTCGCGAGCCGAGGCCATCATTCCATCACTGATATGCCCATAGGTGCTTCTGGCGGCAATTTTGAAATCACCAGGCAAAACGGAACCCGGAAGGCAAACCACTACCTTGTCGTTCACCTCAAAGTTACTGGCGCCACAAACGATGCCGCGGATGTCGGGGCCACCATCGGCGGCCTTTTGACCACTCGGGGCCACCTGCACCTGGCACCAGCGGATGGTTTTGCCATTTGACTGCGGCTCGGCCACAAACTCTAGAACGCGACCAACGACTATCGGGCCGCTCAGTTCAAAACGATGGATACCCTCTTCTTCGAGCCCAACCTTGACGAGTTCAGCCATCACGGTCTCCGGAGTTGCTCCGGTTGGAAGGTCTACGTATTCGGCTAGCCAGGAAAGTGGAACCCGCATTAGATAGTCGCTCCAAATTGTTCACTGAAGCGCACATCGGCTTCAACCATGTCGTGCATATCGTTCACATCGTTGCGGAACATGAGGGTTCGTTCAACACCCATTCCAAAGGCGAATCCAGAGTACTGCTCAGGGTCGATTCCGGCCGCTTTGAGAACGTTCGGGCTGACCATGCCACAGCCACCCCACTCAACCCAGCGAGCGCCACCCTTGGCTCCGGGGTGCCAAACATCGAGTTCGGCTGAAGGCTCGGTGAACGGAAAGAAACTTGGTCGAAGGCGAATCTGCGCTTCGGGGCCAAACATGCTTCGTGCAAAATGTTCGAGAGTGCCTCGAAGATCGGCCATCGTGAGCCCTCGGTCGACGGCTAGGCCCTCAACCTGATGAAAGACCGGAGTGTGGGTGGCATCTAGCTCATCGGTGCGGAAGACGCGACCGGGGCAGATTACGTAGACCGGAAGTTCGCGTTCCAGGAGGGAACGAACCTGAACCGGCGAGGTGTGGGTGCGAAGCACCAGGTGGGACTCGACAGGGTCGACAAAGAAGGTGTCTTGCATGGCGCGTGCCGGGTGGTCGGCATCAAAGTTGAGGGCATCAAAGTTGAACCACTCATTTTCGATTTCTGGTCCCTCGGCCACTTCCCAACCCATGGCAACGAAGATATCGCTAACTTGCTCTTGCAATAGCACCAGTGGATGCCTCGCACCCAAGCGATTGGTGACTGCGGCGGCGGTGACGTCAACCGATTCGGCCGCCAGCTTCGCCATGAGCTTGGCGAAGCTCTGGGACTCCTCTTCCAA
>CAZLWT010000126.1:0-5056 GCA_964563325.1 uncultured Rhodoluna sp.
TGGCCCTCCGGCTTCCATCTTCCAATCGAGCACTCCGTAGGAGTGAACAAAATAGAATCGCTCCGATTCAACGCCATCGAAAAGCATCGAGCCTTCAGCCGGCTCGACGGTGTTCCACCCGATATGAGGAAGCATCGGAGCCGCCAGCAACTCGACCGATCCCGGCCATTGACCAAGCCCCTCGGTGGCTATTCCGTGCTCGACTCCATTTTCAAACATCACCTGAAGCCCAACGCATATTCCCAGCACGGCTTTGCCGGCGGCCAGTCTTTGGTCGATGATGTCGCCACCACGCACCAGGTTGAGCTGCTTCATGACGGCGTCAAAGGCCCCAACTCCCGGAACCACCAATCCATCGGCACTTAGTGCCTGACTGCGGTCTGCCGTGAGGGTAACCTCGGCACCGGCAACAACCAGGGCCTTTGCCACCGAATGAACGTTTCCGCTTCCGTAATCAAAAACCACTACGCGTGGTTTGCTCACAGTGCACCCTTGGTCGACGGAATTCCAACCACCCGAGCATCGGGTTCGACCGCCTTTCGGAAGGCTCGCGCAAAAGCCTTGAACTCGGCTTCGGCGATGTGATGCGGGTCACGCCCGGCCAAAACTTCGAGGTGCACGGTGATGCCGGCGTTCAAAGTGATCGCCTCAAAAACGTGACGCACCATTGAGCCGGTGAAGTGGCCGCCGATAAGGTGAAACTCAAACCCGGCCGGTTCGCCGGAGTGCACCAGGTAGGGCCGACCAGAAACGTCTACCACGGCCCGCGCCAATGCCTCATCGAGTGGCACCGTGGCATCACCGTAGCGAGATATTCCGGACTTGTTCCCCAGGGCCTCACGAATCGCCTGACCTAGCACTATCGCGGTGTCTTCAACCGTGTGGTGCACGTCAATGTGGGTGTCGCCAGTTGACTTGATCTTTAGGTCGACCAGTGAGTGCTTAGCAAAGGCCGTCAGCAGGTGGTCGAAAAATGGCACGCTGGTCGAGATCTCAGATTTACCCGAACCGTCCAGATCGATGGATAGTTCGATGCTCGATTCCGAGGTGGCTCGCTTTATCTGCGATTTGCGACTCATGAGAAAGGCCTTTCGCCAAAAGCTACTTAGGGTTTAGTCCATTCTAACGAAACGGCAACACGGTCGGGAGGTTGCTAGTCCTTCAGCACCTGCCGCAGCGCGTTCAGGAAGGCTGTGGTTTCGCCTTCGGTTCCCGCCGACACGCGCAAGGTGCCCGCTATCCCAACGTTGCGAATCAATACTCCCCTGGCCAACAAGGCCTCGAAAACCTGCTGCGGATTTTCGAGCCCGCCAAAGAGCACAAAGTTTGCATCGCTGCGATACGGGTCTAGCCCAAGGTCGATTAGCTCAAGAACCATTCGGTCTCTTTGGTATCGAATATCGTCGACCGTGGCCAGCATTAGCGCTGCGTGATCGAGGGCCGCCTCAGCTGCCGCCTGTGTGAAGGCCGAGAGGTGATAGGGAAGACGTACCAAACGCAGGGCGTCGATGACCGCTGGGTCGGCGGCCAGGTATCCGACCCTTGCTCCAGCGAAGGCGAAGGCCTTGCTCATGGTGCGACTAACCAATAATCTTTCTCGACCCGGTAGCAGGGCAAGTGCACTGCGCTCTGGATCGGATGCGAACTCGATATAGGCCTCGTCAACCACCACGATTCCGCCGGTCACCTCGGTCACCGCGTCATAGGCAGCGATCACAGACTCTAGATCCAGCGGCGTTCCGGTCGGATTGTTTGGCGAGCAAAGCATGACGATGTTGGGTCTTTGGTCGAGTATCGCCTGGCGAATCAGGCTTGGGTTTAGCTCGTACCGGTCACCCCTGGCAACCTCTAAGTAATCGGTTTGGGTGCCGGATGCCAGCAACGGGTACATCGAGTAGCTCGGAGCAAACCCCAAAGCCTTGCGGTCTGGACCGCCAAACGCCTGCAAAATGTGTTGCAAGACCTCGTTAGAGCCGTTGGCAGCCCAAATGTTCTCTGGTGTCAGATCAAACCCAAGGTATTTGGCAAGTGCCACGCGAAGTTTGGTGAATTCCCGATCGGGATAGCGATTGATTTCCAAGACCGCACTGGCCACTCGGCCAATGATGTCCACGGCCACTTCCTCGGGGATTCGATGAGTGTTTTCATTCACATTCAGCGAGACCGGCACCTGAAGCTGCGGTGCACCATAGGGCACCTTGCCCTTGAGGTTAGAGCGGATGGGAAGGTCTGATAAGTTGGCCACGCTTAAAGGTTACCTTGGCCGAGTTGCTATTTCTGAGGTAGCACCAGGCGTTGCCCGGCAACCACATCGGCGGCCTTCATGGCGTTCAAGGTCATGACGCTGCGAATCCACTCACGCGGATCGGTCTGCGGTGCGACACGCTCGGCAATTGACCAAAGGCTCTGACCCGGCTGAACGGTTATGAAGCTGATTGCAACGGGGGCTGTTGAATCGGTAGCGACGGCCGCCTGATTCGACAGGGCCATTACGCCAAGTGCAAGTGCGATTAGCAAGACGAGGGCGGCAGTCCACTTGCGCAGTGAATACTGGGCTTGCATGGCCGAGCGAGGGGCACGACGATTTTGCACGCGGGACACCATTAGGTAGTTGCTAGCAGAGATGCTCATTTTTTACCTTCCGTCTTTCGAACGTTTGTTCGATTTAGAACAAGATTACTATTTATTTGACTAAAAAATACAACTTTTTTGATTTTTATTCGAAAATGTGTTTGAAAAATGCCTGAGTTTCGAATACAGTTTCGATAGTTGCGTTAAAGCAAATACAAGCAGACGCCACTGACATCCGGTTTTTAGGGCGTCGATTTTCGCACTTGAGAGTTTGGTCAGGCACCCTTGAAAGGATTGCAAATGGCAAAAAAGTCGGAGCAACTGAGCGCACGCCAACGTCAGATTATGCAGTTCATTCGGCACTTCACCGCCGAACGCGGATACATGCCGAGCTATCGCGAAATCGGCGATGCGGTTGGCCTATCGGCGGTTGCCAGCGTTTCCTACCAACTCAAGCAGTTGTCCGACAACGGTTATCTAAGCCGTGACGAAAACATTTCAAGATCGATCGACTTGAAGATCGACCTGCCAGATTCCGAGGCTTCACCCTGGATCGTGGAGGAGGAGAACCAGATTCCAATCGGTGACGCGGCGCTAATCCCCCTCGTCGGTCGAATTGCAGCCGGTGGCCCAATTACCGCGGAGCAAAACATCTCAGAGTACTATCCGGTTTCTCGGCAACTGACCGGCAAGGGTGATTTCTTTTTGCTGACCGTCTCAGGAGACTCGATGATCGATGCCGCCATCTGCGACGGTGACCTCGTGGTGATTCGCAAGCAGCCGACGGCCGAAAACGGGGACATCGTTGCAGCGTTGCTGAACGACGAGGCAACCGTCAAGACTTTTAGGCAACGCGATGGCCACACTTGGCTGCTGCCTCAAAACTCGGCCTATGAACCAATAGTCGGTGACCACGCCACCATCATGGGCAAAGTAGTTTCGGTGCTTCGCAAACTGTAGTTTACTAACCCTCTGCTATTTCAAACTGGCGAAGTTCGCTGGCAATTTCCGGTTTGACCATGGCGTGAACGTAAGTCCCTGACTCGCGATACTCCATCTTGATAATGCGGCTGTTTAAATGAAGCCTGGACACCAGATCGCCTCGATCATATGGCAACAGCACCGTGACCTCGATGTCCGGCTCTGGCAGTAACTTTGCGATGCGATCTAGAAGTTCCGGTATGCCCTCGCCTGTTCTGGCTGAAACCGCAAGCGAATCAGGGTGCATTCCCCGAAGAGCCATCCGCTGCGTTTCATCAACCAAATCAATCTTGTTAAAGACGATTAGCTCTGCCACGTCGCTGGCACCGACCTCACCGATGACGCTGCGAACGGTCGCAATCTGACTGGCCGGATCCGGGTGTGAGGCGTCAACAACGTGAACAATCAGGTCGCTATCGGCTATTTCCTCGAGAGTTGACCGAAACGCTTCCACGAGCTGGTGGGGCAAATTCCGAACGAAACCCACCGTATCGGCAAGGGTATAGTCCCGACCATCCGGGGTTTGAGTCTTGCGCACCGTTGGGTCAAGAGTTGCAAAGAGTGAGTTCTCAACCAAGACCCCGGCTTGGGTCATGCGATTGAGCAGTGAGGACTTGCCTGCGTTGGTGTAGCCGGCGATTGCCACCGATGGCACCTGATTCTTCTTGCGAGTCCAGCGCTTGGTGTCACGGGCCGGCTTCATTTCCAAAATCTGTTTCTTAAGCTTGGCCATTCGAGTGTTGATGCGCCTGCGATCGAGCTCGATCTTGGTTTCACCAGGGCCTCGAGATCCGATTCCCATTCCGCCACCGACTTGGCCACCCGCCTGGCGCGACATCGACTCTCCCCAGCCACGAAGCCTTGGCAACAGGTACTCGAGTTGCGCCAGCTCGACCTGAGCCTTGCCCTCGCGACTCTTAGCGTGCTGTGCAAAAATGTCTAGGATGATCGCCGTACGGTCTACCACCTTCACCTTCACAACATCTTCGAGCGCCCGGCGCTGGCTCGGAGCCAGTTCGGTGTCGGCAATCACGGTGTCTGCGCCTGAGGCCTCGACCATCTCGCGCAGTTCCTGGGCTTTACCTTTGCCGAGGAAGGTTGCCGGGTCTGGTTTTGCACGGCGTTGCAGCAATCCGTCGAGAACCTGGGACCCGGCGGTCTCGGCAAGTGCCGCGAGTTCGCGAAGTGAGTTTTCAGCGTCGGTCAGACTTGAAGACCAAATGCCAATCAGCACCACCTTTTCGAGTCTGAGTTTTCGATACTCGACATCGGTGATGTCTTCCATCTCGGTGGAAAGCCCAGCAACGCGGCGAAGTGCCGCACGGTCTTCGCGTTCGGACTGATTGCCGTCCGTCTCACGGTATCCATCTTCAACGCCTAGCGCCTGGGCTTGCACCCCGCGCCGAAGGATTCGTTCTATTGCAGCTTCACCCCGCGAAGCTGGCGGTGAGTCTTTGTTCTCTGAATTGTTTTCGCTCACTCAAGTAACACTAGTTTGCTCTCG
>CAZLWT010000127.1:0-5030 GCA_964563325.1 uncultured Rhodoluna sp.
CGCGCTATAAAGGAGCCAGTGACTCATGGTTAGACACTTTCTAAAAGACGATGACGTCACCCAGCTGGAACAGTCGCAGATTCTAAATCTTGCGCTTGAGTTGAAGGCCGCGCCCTATTCGCGCCGCCCTTTTGCCGGACCTCAGACCGTGGCCCTAATCTTTGACAAAACCTCAACCCGCACCCGAGTCTCATTCGCCGTTGGCGTCGCCGACCTTGGGGGAGTACCACTGATCATTGACTCGGCAACTAGCCAGAGGGGCGCCAAAGAATCCATCGCCGATACCGCGCGGGTTCTAGAGCGTCAGGTAGCGGCCATAGTGTGGCGCACCTACGCCCATTCCGGGCTAGAAGAAATGGCGGCCTTCTCGAAGGTTCCAGTGGTTAACTCGCTCAGCGACGATTACCACCCCTGCCAAATTTTGGCCGATTTGCTGACCATTCAAGAGCGCTTCGGCAAGTTGGCCGGCTTGAAGTTGGCTTACGTCGGGGACTCCAATAACAACATGTCAAATTCTTATTTACTAGGATGCGTCACCGCTGGAATGCAGGTTGCGCTCGCCGGACCAGCAAAGTATGCACCGAGCCAAGAAATTTTGGATCGGGCAAACCTAATCGGGGTTAGCACCGGTGGGTCAGCAACTTTCACAACCTCGGCCCAAGCAGCGGCAGCCGATGCCGATGTGATTGCCACCGATACCTGGATTTCGATGGGGCAAGAAGCCGAGAAAGAGCAGCGGATTACCGAATTTGCCGGCTACACGGTTGACGCCGAGTTGCTTGGCCTGGCGAAACCAACCGCAATTGTTTTGCATTGTCTGCCGGCTTATCGAGGCTACGAGATTTCGGCCGAGGTCATCGACGGCCCACAGTCGGTTGTCTGGGATGAAGCCGAAAACAGGCTGCATGCTCAGAAGGCTCTGCTTGTTTGGTTGGTCGAGCAAAGCAAAGCCTAAGATTGAAGTATCCCCAGCGCTGAAATCTGCGGCGCAGCAATTTGAAGGAGCATCATGGCGGAACGCGTCGTATTGGCATATTCGGGCGGTTTAGACACCTCGGTTGGCATTGGTTGGCTTAAAGAGGCAACCGGCAAAGAGGTCGTCGCGATGGCGATCGATGTTGGTCAGGGTGGCGAGGACATGGAGGCGATTCGTCAACGTGCCTTGGACTGTGGTGCTGTCGAATCAGTGGTCATCGACGCCAAAGACGAATTCGCCAACGATTACCTGATGCCAGCGCTCAAAACCAATGCGATGTATCAAAAGCGTTACCCTTTGGTTTCCGCACTCTCGCGACCAGTTATTGCCAGGCACCTTGCGCTGACCGCAAAGGCACTCGGCGCAAACTCGGTGGCTCACGGTTGCACCGGCATGGGTAACGACCAGGTTCGCTTCGAGGCTTCAGTGGCCGCGATAGCCCCAGAACTCACATCCATCGCACCGATTCGTGACCTCGCGCTAACCCGTGACAAGGCGATCGAGTATGCCGCCAAGCACAATCTGCCAATCGCGCAGTCCAAAAAGAGCCCTTATTCGGTGGACCAAAATGTTTGGGGTCGCGCGGTTGAGACCGGTTTCTTGGAAGACCCTTGGAATGCACCAATTGAAGACCTTTACACCTACACCCAAGACCCAGATGTTTTCAGGGCTCCAACCGAGGTTGTTATAAAGTTCGAGGCCGGAATTCCGGTTGCCATCGACGGCATCAGCTATAGCCCGATTCAAATAGTCGAAAAGATGAACGAGTTGGCCGGAGCCCACGGTGTCGGTCGAATCGATATCGTCGAGGACCGTTTGGTTGGAATCAAGAGCCGGGAAATCTATGAATCACCGGCCGGCATCGCTTTGATCACCGCGCATGAGGAACTTGAGAACCTCACCCTCGAGCGAGATGTAAACCGATTCAAAAAGGGTGTTGAAGACAAGTGGGCGACCCTGGTTTACGAGGGCCTTTGGTTCTCTGACCTGAAACGCTCGTTAGACGTATTCGTTGACCACACCCAGCAGTATGTGACCGGTGAGGTACGTTTGAAGCTTCAGGGTGGTCGCGCCGTTGTGACGGGTCGTCGCTCTGAGGAAAGCCTTTACGACTTCGACTTGGCAACCTATGACACCGGTGGCACCTTCGACCAGTCGATGGCCAAGGGGTTCATCGAGTTGTGGGCATTGCCAAGCAAGATTTCGGCAAAGCGCGCGCAGAGGCACAATGTCTAACGAAGCCGTCGGATCCAATAAGGCATCCGAAGCTGGTTCGCTGTGGGGCGGTCGATTCGAAGGTTCAACCGCCGAGTCGGTGGCTCGACTGAGCCGGTCGATCCATTTTGACTGGCGGCTGGCAAGGTACGACATAAATGGCACGCTGGCTCATATCAAGGCCTTGCAATCCGCCGGATACCTAAATCTTGCCGAGTTGAAAAAGTTGGAAAAGGATTTAGCCGAACTTGCAAAGCGCGTTGAGCTTGGAAGTTTTCAGGCCAAGCCAAGTGACGAGGATGTGCACTCGGCCCTCGAGCGCGGGCTCATCGAAATAAGTGGCGCTGAACTCGGCGGTAAGGTTCGCGCGGGGCGCAGTCGCAACGATCAAATTGCTACCCTAATCCGCACCTACCTGCTTGACCAGTCCGAAGTAATTCAGTCGCTGGTGGAAGAGTTGGTTGACGTGCTGGCGGTTCGTGCCGAGCAACACTTGGGCGTGGCCATGCCTGGCCGAACCCACTTTCAACATGCCCAGCCGGTTTTGCTCTCGCACCACCTTTTGGCGCACGCCTGGCCATTGCTGCGCGATCTAGAGCGTTTCGCCGATTGGCGCAAGCGCGCCTCGCTCTCTCCTTACGGTGCGGGGGCTTTGGCCGGCAACACCTTGGGAATCGATCCGAACCTGGTAGCTCAGGAACTTGGTTTGGTTGGCCCAACTCAAAACTCGATCGATGCCACTTCCAGTCGTGACGTGGTTGCCGAATTTGGCTTCATCGCCACCATGATTGGCATTAACCTTTCGCGCTTCGCCGAAGAAATCATCATTTGGGCGACCGCCGAATTCGGTTACGTTCGGCTATCCGATGCCTATTCAACGGGTTCGTCAATAATGCCGCAGAAGAAGAATCCCGATGTCGCCGAACTTGCCAGGGGCAAGGCTGGTCGAATGATTGGTGATCTCACCGGTTTGCTATCGACCCTCAAGGGGCTTCCGCTGGCTTATAACCGCGACCTCCAGGAAGACAAAGAGCCGGTCTTCGACATGGTTGACACGCTTACCGTTTTGCTTCCAGCCTTTTCTGGGATGGTCGCAACCATGACCTTTAACGTCGAACGCCTTGAGGCGCTGGCCCCGGCCGGATTCTCGTTGGCGACCGATGTGGCCGAGTGGTTGGTCAAGAAAAAAGTGGTCTTCCGCGACGCCCATGAAATTACCGGAAATCTGGTTTCTTACTGCGAGAAGCACGGCCTCGAACTGCATGAGGTTCCAGATGCTGAGATGGCAAAAATCTCAGAGGCTTTGACCCCAGACGTTCGCGAGGTGCTTTCCGTCGCCGGATCAATCAAGGCGCGTTCGGGTGCTGGAGCAACCGCTCTTCCACGCGTGCTCGACCAGTTGACCGCTATTCGACGCCTGGTTCCCAAGCGCGACGCCTAAATCCGAAAGGTAACTCCGCCCGATGGCAACCCAAGCGAACCTGAACTCTCAGGCCAACGACTCATCATTTCCTGAAATCTGGGATGAACTGCAGTGGCGCGGTCTGATTGCCCTGTCAACCGATGAGGTTGAACTGCGGGCCGCCCTCAACGATGGCGTAATGACGTATTACTGCGGCTTCGACCCAACGGCTCCCAGCCTGCACCTCGGCAACCTGGTTCAGTTGCTTCTGATGCGCAGGCTTCAGTTGGCGGGGCATCGCCCACTGGCTTTGGTTGGCGGGGCAACCGGTTTGATCGGGGACCCAAAGCCATCCTCGGAGCGCACGCTCAACACCAAGGAGATTGTCGCGGACTGGGTTGAGAAACTCGGGGCACAGGCATCGCGATTCCTGTCCTTCGAGGGTTCAAATGCTGCTCTGTTGGTTAACAACCTCGACTGGACCGCGCCGATGAGCGCGATCGATTTCCTGCGCGACATTGGCAAGTATTACCGAGTTGGAAAAATGCTTTCCAAGGATGCCGTGAGTGCTCGTCTGAACTCGGATGCTGGCATCAGCTTTACCGAGTTCAGCTACCAGATCCTTCAGGGTATGGACTTTCTCGAACTCTACCGCCGCTATGGCTGCACCATGCAGACCGGCGGGTCAGACCAGTGGGGCAATCTCACGAGTGGCACCGACCTTATCCATAAGGTTGAGGGCGCCTCGGCGCACATCCTAGCCAGCCCTTTGATTACCAACTCGGATGGCAAGAAGTTTGGTAAGTCCGAGGGCAACGCGGTTTGGCTGGATGAAGATTTCACGTCAAGCTATGCCTTTTACCAGTTTTGGCTAAACGTCGAGGATGCCGACGTGGTTGATCGCCTGAAGGTGTTCACGTTCCTGTCACGCGCGGAAATCGAAGATTTGGCGGCCCAAACCGCCGAGGCGCCGTATTTACGAGCCGGGCAGAAGCGTCTGGCCTTTGAAGTGACCTCAATGGTGCACACCGAAGAGGCGGCCCTTGCGGCCATCGCGGCTTCGGCAGCACTCTTTGGTCAGGGTGAGTTAGAGACGCTCGCTGAGGGCACCCTGAGGGCCGCGCTGGGTGAGCTTCCGAACACGAGCGCCGCACTGGGAAGCCCAGTGACCCAGTTGCTCGTGGACACCGGTTTATCGCCGAGCGTGAGTGCGGCTCGGCGATCGATTGCCGAGGGCGGGGTCTATCTGAATAACGTCAAGGTTGCCGATGAACTGGCAACCCTGGACTCGGTATTGTTTGGTCAGTTTGCGGTTCTTCGCAGGGGCAAGAAAACCCTGGCCGGCGTCTTTGTAGCGTAGCCAACTAAAACTTTTACGGAAACGTGGTTTGGATTTGACTTTCTTGTAACCTTTCCGTAATGTTATGACTCGTTGCC
>CAZLWT010000128.1:0-5008 GCA_964563325.1 uncultured Rhodoluna sp.
GATTCTGGCACCGAATATGGCAAAAGCCTTTGAACGCCGGTTGCCAAAATGGTTGGCGCTTTCACTAGCGGTTAGCACTTCGGCGCAACTGGTTTGTTTTCCGATACTTCTGCAGCTGCAAAGTGGCTTTTCGACCTATGCGGTGCCGGCAAATCTGGCCGCCGAGGCAGTCGTGGCACCGGTCACGGTGCTTTGCATTCTGGCCAGCCTAGTTTTCATCGTCGCCCCTTGGTTGAGTGTGGCGCTGGTTTGGTTGGCTTCGATTGGAACCCAGTGGATAGTCTCTGTTGCTTCATTTTTTAGCTCATTGCCTCTGGTAAATCTGCCTTGGCCAACGGGTGTTTTTGGAACCGGTGTTGCCCTGCTAACTGCAATCGCGGTCATTCTATTGCTGAGATCCACCACGCCGTATCTAAGATTTTCGGCTGCCACCGTAATTTTGCTACTTGTGTCGGTGGGGATGGGTTCTGCCAGTTCCTCGATGATTAAATACGCAAATTGGCCGTCTGCCGATTGGCAGATTGTTAACTGTGATGTCGGTCAGGGCGATGGTCTAGTAATGCGGTCGGCAGGTCTGATTGCCGTCATTGATGTTGGGCGTGAACCGAGCAAAATCAACGCCTGCCTTGGCAGATTGGGAATTCGCCGAATCGACCTGTTGGTGCTGACGCATTACGACCTTGACCATGTCGGTGGGCTTGCGGGCGCAGTTAGCGGGCGAGTTATAAATCATGCACTTATTACGCCCTTTCGTGACGATCGCCCCGGCGCAGAAATAACAATGCGTGAGCTACAGGCTAACTGTTCCAACATTGAGAAGGCAGAGACCGGTATGTCTGGCAGTTTGGGCGCTGCCAAATGGTTGGTGTTGTCTCCGCATCACGGAGCTCCCGAAGCCGAAAACTCCAATGATGGGTCGGTCACGATGCTATTCACAACTGAAAATTTCAACCTAGTTTTGCTTGCCGACCTAGGTGAAAAAGGGCAACAACGGTTGACCGAAGAATGGCGTCTCTGGTCAGGCAATATGACAGCCGGCCTGCCATTGGTTTTGAAGGTTGCGCACCATGGTTCAGCAGATATGCTCCCAGAGTTTTACCAAGAGCTGAACCCGAGTCTCGCACTCATTTCTGTTGGTGCGAATAACAGTTACGGTCACCCAACTAAGCGAACGCTTGATGTGCTTGAGAAAACCGGGACAAAAATACTTAGAACTGATCAAATGGGTGCCATTGCCATTTCTGCCGGCCACGAAACCGGACAGCTTGCCTTCTCAGTCAGCGGGGGTGGTTAGGCTAGGAAGGTGACTAAGGCGAAGCAGGTGAACTGGAGGGTGGCTTCGCCTACTCCAGTGATGTTGGTTGCCGGCCAAGAGGAATACCTGGCCAGTCGCGTCATTCGTTCGATTCGAGAACAACTCAGGCTAACCGACGCCAACCTAGAGATTCATGAGTTCGATGCCTCTGATTACTCGGCGGGACAGCTTCTAAACCTGTCGAGCCCTTCGCTCTTTGCCGAACCCAGATTGATCATCGCTAGAGGTTTTGAGCGCTGCACCGATGATTTCATCATCGATGGGCTCGATTACCTAAAGCAACCCACCGATGACACCACGGTCATTTTTAGACACAACTCATCTTCGGTGAGAGGTAAGAAATTGCTTGACGCACTTCGAGGCTCAGCAAGCGTCTCAGAGATAGCCTGCCTAGCGATCACAAAGGATGCCGATCGCAGTGATTTTGTGCAATCCGAATTTAGGCAGGCCGATCGCAAAATCACTATCGGCGCTCAGCGGGCAATTCTCGAAGCCTTCACAGATGACCTAGGCGAGCTGGCCGCAGCCTGTTCTCAATTGCTGACCGATAGCGCAGCGACCATTGACGAGGAAACAGTTGAACGATACTACGGTGGTCGAGTTGAAACCAACGCGTTCAAAGTGATTGATGCGGCACTGGCTGGAAAATCGGGGGAGTCGCTTGCGCTTATGAGGCATGCCTTGGCCACGGGCGCCGACCCGGTTCCCATGTTGATCGCATTTGCAATGAAAATTCGCCAACTGGCCAAGTTGAGCTCGAACCGAGCCGCCACGGCAGTTCAACTGGGCATGGCACCTTGGCTGCTCGATAAGGTGCGCCGAGACTTACAAAGTTGGACGGAACCCGGCCTAGCCAACATCATTTTGCAAGTGGCCAGCACCGATGCCGCAATCAAAGGTGCCGAACGCGACCCGGTTTTTGCTCTCGAGCGACTCATCCTCAGCATCGCTAATAAAGGCCTCGATAAATGAAAAGCCGTAATTTGGTGCTTGGCTTTGCCGCACTTTTTGCTATTTCCCTGGTGCTTCGACCCCCGGTTGCCATAATCGGCCCGTTACTTCCCGAGTTGAAAAACAGTTTGAAGCTCTCTTCGTTCGAGCTTGGCTTGCTTAGCGCAGCACCCGTTTTATGCTTTGGCATCGGTGCCTTCGCCAGTGTTTGGCTGGTGAAACGATTTGGGCTTCGGCTCAGCATGTTTTTGATGCTGATTATTTTGACTCTGTCTATGGGCTTCAGAGTGTTCGGCGGGTTCGCCTCACTGCTTATCGGAACGCTCGCAACGGGTTTATCGATAGCTGTTGCGAATGTGCTGCTTCCGACAATTGTGCGAGCCGACCATCCAAGACGCGTCGCAATCCTAACTGGCGCCTACACCACGGTACTTGCGCTTTCCGCTAGCTTCGCAGCCTCGGTTGCAGTCCCCAGCTCGCTGGCCCTTGGTGGCTGGGTGGGTGCGTTGGCGGTTTGGACAATCCCTGGTGTGCTGGCGGTGGCGCTTTGGTTCACCCAACTTCGAGTTTCAACCGACACCGTGATGGAACCAAAACTCGACCGTCAGCAATTGAAAGCTGAAGCCAAAGCTGTTTCCAAATCTCCGGTCACCTGGTCGATTGTGATTTTCTTCGGGATTCAATCGCTCGGGTTTTACGCGGTGCTCAATTGGCTGCCATCAATTTTGATTAGGGAGGGTAAAACCGCCGCTGAAGCCGGCGCTCTCTTGGGTCTGGCAACCTTTGTCGGCGTACCAACCGGTCTGCTCATGTCCGGTATCTATTCGAAAATCAAAGACCTAGGTCCGGTCGGGCTCGGGCTCAGTCTCGTCACGACCAGCGGCTTCGCGTTTCTCTTGGCTGGATCCCAGTTTGTGATTCCGGCTTGTGTACTTTTAGGGTTGGGCCAGGCAGCTACCTTCCCACTCTCTCTCAGCCTCATCTCGACTCGGGCCAGCACGCAGTCCCAAACCACGGTGCTGTCTTCGACTGCCCAGGGGTATGGCTACCTGATAGCAGCGCTGGGAACTTTTTTGGTCGGCTATCTGAGCGACGTCACCGGCAGTTGGTCGGCGGGGATTCTGATGCTGCTCATCCTGACCGTCATACAGGCCGCTTCCGTCCTTATTGCGGGAAGACCGAAAGTCATCCCAGCTAGTTAGTGCTTTGCCGCGTTCTCGCTCTGGCCGCGCCCACCAGGTTAAAAAAAGAAACCCGACACCTCGGTGTCGGGTTTCTAAAAATCTTGATTTAGAGTGCTGCAACCTTTTTGGCCAAAGCAGACTTGCGGTTAGCTGCCTGGTTCTTGTGGATTACACCCTTGCTAACAGCCTTGTCGAGTCTCTTGCTCGCCAATGAAAGAGCGGTTGCAGCGGCTTCCTTGTCGCCGGTAACTGCGGCTTCTCTGGCTGCACGAATGGCGGTCTTGAGCTGGCTCTTGACTGCCTTGTTGCGCTCGGCTGCCTTTGCGTTGGTGCCGATACGCTTGATCTGTGACTTAATGTTTGCCATGTTTCGCTTTCCTAGTTTGTTGACCCGCGCGGGTCAACTAAAAAGATTGTCTGAGGGATCGGGCAAAGAATAACCCTTATCGACTTATAAGCCTATCACCGCAGACGCGCTATCAGCAAGAACGCTTGAGTCGTGGCGAATTACTTTTTTGGTTGATTCGCATTCCCAAGGTCGGGTGATACCGAATCAAACACCCCACGAAACTTGTTTGCTCGGCGAATCATGTCGCCACGCACTATCTCATTGACCGGTTTTGGTAATGCTTTTAGCTGCCAAGCCAACTCCGCATCAACTCGATTGGGATCTAGTGATTGCATTGCCAAGAGGGCGTAGTAGGCGGCACCCAATTCGTGATCTGCCATGTGAGCCGTTGCTGCGGCCTGACCGCAGGCCCTCGCAGCCAAACGCGCTGCACCCTCACACTCTCTGGCCGCGGCGTGGGCCGCGACCGCGGCGGTTCGGGCCTCACCGGTCGTGGCGTTGCCCTGGCACCATGCCATCGCGGTCGAAATGGCGTCGGCGGGTCTCGAGTCGCCTGGGCGTTCCAACTTAAAAATTGTCAACACCCGTTTGGCGCAACTGGCGGCCCACTTGACCAGTAGGCGATGATTTAACTCGGTGAGGCGACCCCCACGACGGACAGTCACCAAGCTGGGGTGCCGAGAGGAATTCTCCATGCAGTTAGTTTGTCAATCTGCGGTTTCAAAACCAAGAGAACTTAACTTTTCCGGGTATCAAACCTTCAGGGCCCCAAGCAACGTTTTTAGCCACTCGAGCGGGTGATTATGCGACAATAGAGGCGTTGCAATCGCAATCAAGGCCTTTCGGCCTCAATAGACTCAGCCAAGAGGTAGATTTTGTCGCCACGTTCCATGCGCCGCCTAGAGCCCGCAAAGACCGATCCGGCTCTGCTGCGTAATTTTTGCATAATTGCACATATCGACCATGGCAAGTCGACGTTGGCCGACCGCATGTTGCAGCTAACCGGAATCGTCGATGACCGGTCCATGCGAGCACAATATCTTGACCGCATGGACATTGAGCGCGAACGCGGAATCACCATTAAATCTCAAGCGGTTCGTATGCCCTGGGATGTAGACGGCAAGACATATGCCCTCAACATGATTGACACGCCCGGCCACGTGGACTTTACTTACGAGGTTTCTAGATCATTGGCCGCTTGCGAGGGTG
>CAZLWT010000129.1:0-4930 GCA_964563325.1 uncultured Rhodoluna sp.
CGTCGTTGCGATTGCCTTCGTGCTCTCACTGTTCATCAAAGAGGTTGCCCTGCGCACCAAGTCTGGTGTGCAAGAAAAGGCCGAAGCGGCAGCAGCAGCACTCGGCTAAAGCATCGTTTAGCACTAAGCGAAACCCCCGTCACCATTTGGCGGGGGTTTCGCTTTATGCTAATAAGTACACGGGAGTTCGGTAACACCGGACTGAGAGGAAGACTCCGTAGTCTTCGACCGTCGAACCTGATCTGGGTAATGCCAGCGCAGGGAGACAACCCCGTGCCCTCATTTCACGAAAGGGCACATCAAGTGCGATATTCAAACAAGTTCATTACCAAGGTTGCAGCCCTGCTAGTTGGCGCTGCGCTTATGAGCACGGCGGTTTCTGGCTGCAGCTCGCAGCCGACTGACACACTGACGGTCGTCAGCCACGACTCTTTCGTCTTTGACAAAACCCTGATTGCTGCCTTCAAGAAGGCAAGCGGAATAACCGTGCGGGTGCTAAAGGCCGGCGATGCCGGGGCCATGACCAATAAGCTCGTGCTCACCAAAGAGCAACCAATTGGTGATGCCGTATTCGGCATCGACAACACCTTTGCCGGGGTTGCGCTGAAAAACGGAATCCTGGCTGACAATAAATTGACCGCGATTGACTTCGGTGACGTTTGTTTCAACTATGACAAAAAGTGGTTTGCCGACCACAAGGTGACGCCGCCGAGCAACTGGCAAGACCTGGTTAAGCCCGAGTATCGCGACCTGACCGTGGTTGAAAACCCGGCGACCTCATCAACCGGACTGTCATTCTTAGCCAGCACCGTTGCCAAGTTTGGTGAAGCCGGCTACCTAGGTTTTTGGGGCCAACTGAAGCAGAACGGCCTCAAGGTGACCGCTGGCTGGGAGGACGCGTATTACACCGAGTTCTCGGGCTCTGCCGGCAGCACCGGAAGTCGACCGATCGTGCTTAGCTATTCGTCTTCGCCAGCCGATGAGGTGCGTGCTGACGGTAAGTCGCAGACCGTTGCCCTGCTTGATGGTGCCTTCAGGCAGACCGAATACGCGGCCGTGCTAAAAAACGGTAAGAACCCGGCGGGGGCCAAGTTGTTCATTGACTTCCTGCTTTCACCGGCCTTTCAGTCGACGGTGGCACCAAACATGTACGTCTACCCGGTCAACAAAACGGTTGCCCTGCCAACCGCTTGGGCGCTCTGGGGAAAACCGGCCACTTCGAGCCTCGGTGACAAGTTAGATTTCAATGCCAATCGCAGCCAGTGGCTTGCCGACTGGTCGACGCTCTTTGGCTAAGAGCCAACGCCTGGCAGCTTGGGCGGCGCCACTTCTTTTCGTGGCGGTGCTTTTTTACCTGCCGTTATTTAGTATTTTGCGAATCGGGTTCGACTGGCAGTCGCTCGGCACCTTGGCAACCGGCAAGACCGCTGCGCTGATTGGGTTCACCATCGGCTTGGCGCTTACGGCAACCGCGCTTTGTTTAATGCTCGGCATCGCCGGCGCCTACCTGTTGTATCGCAAGGATTTTTTGGGCGCCAGAATATTTCGTGCCGTCATTACGGTGCCGTTTGTTCTGCCGGTAATAGTCGTGGCCATCGGTTTCGCGGGTTTGAAGAACCTGCTTGGAATCCTGTTGGCGATGGTGTTTATCAACTTTTCAATCACCGCCCGGGCGGTTGGCAGCCAGTGGCTTTCGCTAGACAACGCCACCGAGGAAGCCGCGACGCTTGACGGCGCTGGAAGGTTTCGCGCCTTTTGGAGCGTGGCTCTGCCGCAACTACGATCGTCTATCGTTTCGGCCGGCAGCCTAACCTTTCTATACTGTGTCTCAAGTTTCGGAATCGTGCTCGTCCTGGGTGGCGGGCTGGTGCACTCGATCGAGACCGAGATTTATTCTTCGGCACTGTCCTTCCTAGATCTAAAGACCGCCTCGGCTCTGGCGCTGGCGCAACTGGCCATCACACTGCTCGCTTTTAGTTTGAGCGCCGCGTTTTCAAAACAGAGCCTCGGGCTTTCGGTCATCGAAACCGAGAAACAGCAGCCTCGGCTAGACAGCAGAGACTGGCCGGTGATTACTCTGGGCTTGGCCATTGTGGCCCCAATGCTTGCTCTGCCAATCGGATTCGTTTTGACCCAGGCCTTCAGCCGCGACGGTTTGGTCAGCCTTGCCAACTTCACCGATCTTGCCGGCCACGGCGCACGCGGGCTGTTAGATATCACGGTGCTCGAGGCCACTCAAAACAGCCTGCGAAACGCCTTCATCTCGACGCTGCTAGCCACCATCCTTGGGCTGCTGGTTTCGCTTTTGTTGCACCGCAGCAAGAATCGAGCATTTCAAGCGGCGATGGATTTTGTTTTTCTGCTTCCCATCGGCGTTTCGATGGTGATCATCGGGCTTGGCTACCTGTTGGCCTTCAGCACCGAGCCCTTTGCGCTGCGTAGCAGTTGGCTGGTGGTTCCGATTGCCCAAACCTTGGCGGCCCTGCCGCTCGTGATTCGCTTGGTCTTCCCAGCGTTGCAAGCTCTTGACCCGGCTCTTGCCGAGGCAGCGGCAACCGATGGCGCTGGCCCCAGCCGAGTTTGGTGGTCGATTGAACTGCCAATGATTCGAACCGCCGTGCAGACGGCAATCGGTTTCGCCGCGGTGGCATCCATCGGAGAGTTCGGAGCGGCGAGTTTCTTGGCCTATGGCGATCAGGCCACTTTGCCAACCGTGCTTTATCGGTTGATTTCAAGGCCAGGGGCGCAAAACTATGGAATGGCCATGGCGGTGAGTGCCATTTTGATTGCGCTGACTTTTGCCGTGGTTGGGCTTATAGAAATTCGACGGGTGCCAGGTTCGAAGCAAAGCGCTGCTTCATAACCTCAATCGCCTCGGGGTTCTGGTCAATCAAGATGAACCGCCTGCCAAGCAGGTCGGCAACCGCGCCGGTTGTGCCAGAGCCGCCAAAGAAATCAACCACCAGGTCGCCCGGCTGCGAACTTGCCTGAACGATGCGCCTCAAAATGCCGATCGGCTTTTGGGTTGGATAGCCGGTCTTTTCCTTACCGGTTGGCGAAACGATGGTGTGCCACCAAACATCGGTCGGCAACTTGCCACGAGCAACTTTCTCGGGGGTCACCAGCCCCGGAGCCATGTACGGCTCACGATCAACGGCATCCGAGTTGAAAAAATAGGTCTTCGGATTTTTGACGTAAACCAATATGGTGTCGTGTTTGGCCGGCCAGCGATTTTTTGCCTTGCCGCCGTAATCATAGGCCCAAATCAGCTCGTTCAAAAAGCAGTCACGGCCAAAGAGCGCATCGAGCAGAACCTTGGCATAGTGCGCCTCGCGATAGTCCAGGTGCAGATAGAGGGTGCCGCTGTCGGTGAGCAACCGCCAGGCCTGCTCTAGCCTTGGCTCAAGAAAAGCCCAGTAATCGGCAAATTCATCGTCGTAAGACAACACGGTTTCGCGCACCGTTTCATAGCGGGCACCCTTGAAACCTATGCGGTCGCCGGTTTCAGATCGCTTAGTGGTGATTGCGCCACGGGTCTGTTTGCGCCCGGTGTTGAACGGCGGGTCGATATAAATCAACTGCACCGACGACTCGGATAATCGCTTGAGCACCTCGAGATTATCGCCAAAGACAACTTGGTTTGGCGTGGTGGCTTCGGGCATGGGTCAAGTTTAATGTCTGCCGCCGAGTTCGGTTGCATAATGGTTTTATGGAACCCGTTGTGAAACTAAATGAAGCCGCCCACCGCTATGAAATATGGTTGGGTGATGCCAAGGTTGGTCATGCCGATTACAGCGAAATGCTTGGTGAGTTGCAGTTCGTGCACACCGAGGTTGACCCGGCCCAGCAGGGCAAGAACCTTGCGGCGATTTTGACCCGTGAAGCGCTGGCTGACATCAGGGCAAAGGGAAAGCACAAGGTCTGGCCGGTGTGTTCATACACCGTGCGTTACATGGAGCGCCACCCAGAAACCCACGACCTGCTGCCAAGGCCACTGGCCGAAGCATCGGCTGCCTGCCGAGTTCCTAATATCTCAAAAGCGAGCGAGAAGCTGGGTTTAGCTAAACCGACGAGCTAACCAACTGGTTAGGTCTTCAAGCACTTCTTCCTTATTGGTCTCGTTATAGACCTCGTGACGTGCACCGTGATAGGCCAGCAGTTCTAGGTCTTCGATTCCAACCCTCTGAAAGAGCTTGAACAGTCGACTGTTTGCTTTTTCGCCACCGATGCTGTCCTCGGCTCCAACCTGCAACAGAATCGGTAGGTCATTTCGCAGTTTGCGACTCGGAATGCCCATCAGCGCGAGCGAGTTGCCGAGGCCGAAGACCTGCATGGCTGATTCTTCAAAGTTCAGTGGATCGGCATTGAATTTAACACCGACACTGTGATCGCGACTCAACCACTCTTTGCCGCTGGAGCCTGGCAACTTATCCCAAGCCCGGTTATTGCCACCGCTAGCCAGCAGCCCCGGAATCAGAACCGCCGAGCCACTCAGGATTAGGCCGGCGTAGGACTCGGAGTGCATGTTGATGACGCGCTGGGCAATCATTGAGCCCCAACTGTGACCAAGCAAGATGATTGGCAGTTCGGCGTGCTCGGATCGAATCAGGTCGGTTAGTTGCTTCACCTCGGCGAAAGTGGCCTTCATGCCGCCGGGGCCAAGGTTTCCCATGGTCTTGATGTTGCCGGTGGCAAGTTGCTTTTTACCGGTTTGACCGTGACCCCTATGGTCGTCGGCGTACACCGTGTAGCCCGCACGGTTTAGCGCGGCGGCAACATGGTCGTATCTTCTGGCATGTTCACCCAGACCGTGAGCTATTTGAACAGCCGCCTTTGGCTCGGCAACCGGCCATTCAAAGAAAGTGATTTCGACGCCCGAAGCATCTTGGAAGCTGCGCTGGATAGGAAGAACTGTCATGCGCCCAGAATA
>CAZLWT010000130.1:0-4884 GCA_964563325.1 uncultured Rhodoluna sp.
AACGGCAAGCACCATGCCAAGCGATGCGTCGCTGTGTTCTGGGCGCTGCTTGGTTCTCGGCTTGCTCTTTTTGTTATTCGCGCGCACGCGAACATCAGACTCATCTAAATCGTGAGCACCGCGCTCAGGTTCAAACAACCAACTCATCTGCTGCCTGCCAGCATGCCCTGCCAAAGTTCAACAAAATTAGGCAGGGTCTTCGAAGTGCTGCCGACATCGTCGAGGGCAATACCTGCCACACGCAAACCAATGATTGCACCGGCAGTTGCCATGCGGTGATCTTCATAGCAGTGCCAGGTTGTGCCGTGCAACGAGCCAACGGGCACCGGCTGAATCTCGATGCCATCGGCAAGCTCACGTGCAATACCACCGATTCGGTTGATTTCGGCAACCAAAGCGGCAAGTCGATCGGTTTCGTGCCCGCGCAAATGGGCAACGCCAGAGATTCGGCTTGGGCCATCGGCCAGGGTTGCAAGGGCTGCGATGACGGGAGTAAGTTCGCCGCCAATTGAAAGGTCAATATCGATGCCGTGAATCTGACCGGTGCCGGTGACTGTCAAACCGCTCGAATCACGATGGATCCTGGCGCCCATCCGCTGCAATATGCCATCAAACTCGTTTCCCACCTGGGTGGTTTTTGCTGGCCAACCAAGCACCTTAACCGTGCCACCGGCAACCATGGCGGCTGCCAAGAAAGGTCCGGCGTTTGAGAGGTCGGGCTCAATGTCAATCGTTCCGCCAGCAATCTCTCCCGGTTCAACCCGCCACACGGTGGGTTCCGGATTGCTAACACTTACGCCACGCTTGGCCAGGGTATCCATCGTCATTTCAATGTGCGGCAGGCTAGGCAGGTGCTTGCCCACGTGGCGAAGTGTCAGGCCGTACTCGAAGCGCGCTGCGGCCAACAGCAGACCGGACACGAACTGGCTTGAGGCAGAGGCGTCGAGGGTGATTTCGCCGCCGCGGACCTTGCCAATGGCGTGAACGGTAAAAGGCAGAGCTTCTCGACCCTCATCTTCGACGTCGATTCCGAGGGCTCGAAGCGAAGAAATTGTGGTGTGCATCGGTCGGCGCCTAGCAGCCTCGTCGCCATCGAAAGACACATCACCGATGGCCAACGCGGCGAGGGGAGGTACAAAACGCATGACCGTGCCAGCCAGACCACAGTCGATGGTTGCCGGTCCAAGCAGCGGCATCGGCGTAATCAAAAGGTCGGAACCATTCACGGTTTCGATTTTGGTGCCCAGGCTGCGAAGCGCTTCAATCATCAGAGCGCTGTCGCGCGAATGTAGCGGTCGCAGAAGTGTTGTCGGATCGCTGGCTAGAGCAGAAAGCACCAGCTCGCGGTTGGTCAAAGATTTTGATCCCGGCAACTCAATCGTCGCGCTAATCGGCCCTTCGGCTAGCGGTGCGCTCCAGTGCTGGGAATAGGTTTGTGCCGTCATTTGTTTCTAAGTTACCAGCACAACCAACATTTCGAAGATAGGGAAATCATTGAGCGCAATAAGCTCCTCAATAAATTCCACGAACCCAATCCAAATAATTTCGGCTCGCAGACTAAACTCTCAATCGATGAAGAAGTCAACTGAGCCAAATGTAAAAAATCAGGGTGAGGATTCGTTCGAATCTCAGGCCATACCTCTTATGCCCGAACTGTACGGTGCGGCGATGAAGTTTACCCGCAACCCAACCGATGCCGAAGACCTCATTCAGGAGACCTTTCTGAAGGCTTTTAAGGCTTGGCACCAGTACGAAAATGGAACCAACCTCAAGGCTTGGCTTTCAAAAATCATGTACAACACCTATGTGAACAGTTATCACAAGAAAAATCGCGATCAGGCTAAAGACAGCATCGACAATCTTGAAGAATGGCAACTCGGAGGGGCTTCTTCGCTCACCGCATCGGCTTCAAAGTCGGCCGAGGCAGTGGCCATCGCCAACATGCCGGCCGAGGTCGTAAAGCTGGCGTTGGAAGATTTGCGCGAGGAGTTTCGTGAGGTGGTATTGCAGGCCATTGTTCTTGACCTGTCATACGCCGACATCGCTAAAAACATGGGGACTCCGGTAGGAACCGTCATGAGCCGCCTGCACCGTGGCAAAAAAGAACTTAGAGAAAAACTTGCCTCCTATGCCGCCGAGCAGGGAATTGGTTTGGAAACCGTACAAAAGACAAAATCGGAGAAGAAAAAGTGACCGAATTCGATTGCCAAGAAACCAAAAAACACGTTCACGAGTATCTGAAAGCGGAGTTATCCGAGCGAGAACTAGACGAGATCACCTCTCACCTAGCCAACTGCGATAGCTGTGAGTCGGATTACGACTTCGAGAGCGTGTTCAACTCGGTGATTGTGCGTTCCTGCACCGAAGCCCCACCGCAGGAGCTTGCAGATCGGGTCTTGGCTAAGATTCGAGAGTTGCAAACCAACCCACACGCCTAGGTGCTATTGGCCTAGTGTCTATTGGCCGGATTTTCCTCTTCGATTTCTAGCCAGCTAAACCAACCGCGATTTAGCACCAACCAGGCGATTAGCCCGTGACCTAACTGACCGGGCAAACCATTGCTGGCACTGGCCAACTCGTTTTTCCAGCCCTCGTGATCAACGAGCGGGCGAAAACAATCCACAAATGGAATTCCCCGCCGGCTTGCGACATCTTCGAAACCGGCAGCCAGGTGCTCAATCTCGCCATTGAGCTTGCGGTTTCTGTGCGGAACCGGCCCAACCAAGAATACTTTGACCCCGTTTCGTCGACAATCGTCCAAGATATTCGCCAAATTAAGACGACTCCTTGAGACAGTGATTCCATTGCCAGGGTCATTATTCGAAAGGGCGATAACCAAGCGGTTGTCGGTTGTCGGGCTGAAGCGCAACTGCATTTCCGCTTTCCAACGGTCAGCCAATTGAGCACTGGTTTCATCTGGAACCGGAAGCGAAAAAATATCGATTCTCGGGTTAGTCGCCGGGGTCCTCGCGGTGACACGACCGACCCAACCCATTCCCTTAGCGTCGCCCGATGCGCCAATGATCTCATCGCCAATAATGACGATTCTGATGTCGGCCGCAGTCGAGCTAAGCAATGAGACTCAAACCTAGTTGCCGAATGCCCTGGCAACCACGTCGGCTTGTTCGGCCGCATGACGCTTGGCTGAACCAGTTGCCGGTGAGGCCGAGGCTGGGCGTGAGACTAGCTTGGCAACCTGCCCATTCATGTACTTAGGCAGGAATAGACCAATGTAGGTCCAAGGCCCCTGGTTAGCAGGTTCGTCTTGAACCCAAACCAATTCGGCGTTTGGATACTGAGCGTAGGCTGCCTTGATTTCATCTACCGGAGTTGGATACAGCTGCTCTACTCGAACAATCGCCACATCCTTGACGGGCCGCTTCTGAGACTCGGCCAGCAGATCCCAATAGACCTTGCCAGAGCAAAGTAGCACCCGGCGAACAGAGTTTTTATCAAGTCCCTGCTCGTCATCAATAACCGGGCGGAAGGTTCCATCGACAAAATCAGAAACGCTCGATGATGCCGCCTTTAGGCGCAACATTGACTTCGGGGTGAAGACGATGAGCGGCCTGCGTGGTCGGCTATAAGCCTGTTGACGCAGCAGGTGGAAGTGCGAAGCCGGCGTTGAAGGCTGAGCCACGGTCATGTTATTTTCGGCGCAGAGTTGCAAGTAGCGTTCGATGCGAGCCGATGAGTGGTCCGGCCCTTGGCCTTCGTAGCCATGTGGCAGTAGCAACACCAAACCTGAGTGCTGGTTCCACTTTTGCTCAGAAGAGGTGATGAACTCATCGATGATGGTCTGAGCTCCGTTGGCAAAGTCACCGAATTGGGCTTCCCAAAGAACCAGGGCGTTCTCAGACTCAACCGAGTAACCATATTCGAAGCCCATCGCGGCATATTCACTTAGCAGCGAATCGTAAATCCAGAACTTGGCTTGCTCGTGGCTCAGGTTGCGAAGCGGCAGCCATTCTTGGCCGTTTTCGCGATCGTGGAAGACGGCGTGACGCTGCACGAAGGTGCCGCGGCGACTGTCCTGACCGGCCATTCGAACTGGAACGCCTTCAACCAGCAAGGATCCAAGAGCCAATAACTCTCCGAAGCCCCAGTCGATTGCTCCACTGCGGCTCATCTCGATGCGCTTAGCCAACAGCTGCTGCAGTTTCGGGTGCACGGTGAAGCCCGGAGGCTGGTTTCCGTGAGCGTCACCGATTAACTCGACAACATCCTTCGAGATGGCGGTCACGTGACCGCGATCAGTGTGATCGCTTGCGGTTGTGCCGATGCCGAGGGGGCGCGGCACAAGTTCAACCGGGTTGGAAAGCGCCTCGTGAACCTCAATGAAGGCGCTCTCGAGCTTGGATTGGAAGTCGACGTTGAACTCTTCAAACTCGGCTCGCGTGATGTCGCCGCGACCAACCAGAGCCTCGAGGTAAAGAGTTCTTACCGAGCGCTTGGCTTCAATCAAGTTGTACATCAGCGGTTGGGTCATCGAGGGGTCATCGCCCTCGTTGTGGCCGCGTCTGCGATAGCAAACCACATCGACGACTACGTCCTTGTGGAACTTTTGGCGGAACTCAAAGGCCAGTTGAGCAACCCGAACCACGGCCTCTGGGTCGTCACCGTTCACATGGAAGATTGGGGCTTGGATGCCCTTTGCGATATCGGTTGAATAGACG
This sequence comes from uncultured Rhodoluna sp., assembly GCA_964563325.1. GTDB lineage: Bacteria > Actinomycetota > Actinomycetes > Actinomycetales > Microbacteriaceae > Rhodoluna. Next base: position 4,677 of record CAZLWT010000130.1, read on the forward strand.
GTTGATCTAGATTCCGAAGGGGGAGTCGTGAAACCAACCTGATTGTTGATGACGATGTGAATCGTGCCACCGGTGCGGTAGCCGCGTAGCGACCACATGTTTAGGGTTTCTGGAACCACGCCCTGCCCGGCAAATGCCGCGTCACCGTGGATCAAAACCGGAACCACCGGATAGCTTGCCGGCATCGTGTCAAGGCGGTCGAGCTTGG
>CAZLWT010000131.1:0-4879 GCA_964563325.1 uncultured Rhodoluna sp.
ATCGCTCATGGCCAGCGAGTTGCCAAAACCAGTCCAAAGGCTCCACCCCTTGGCATACTGCCTGGGCAGGTCGCAGTTGGTCACGAGGGCACCAAAGCCTGGAATGCAAACCTGACCGCCGTGGGTGTGACCGGCAAAAAGCACCTCGACGCCTTGCTTGAGCATGCCATCGATGACCCGACGGTAGGGGGCATGGGTCAAGCCAAATAGTTGCTTCACCTGCGGAAGTTGCTGTTGCTGAGCCTCGAGCGATTCGACGCTGTCGAGATTCTCGTGGGCATCGTCCACCCCTAAAAACCCAATGGGCACTCCAGCGACCTCAAGCGTGGCCCCCTGATTGTTTAGGTTGAGCCAACCCGCTTTTTCAAATGCGGAAACCATTTTTGCGGTGTCTAATGGAGCCCCGGCACCGACTTCGGAGGGGTTAAACAAATAGGTGAACGGATTCCTCGGGGTGGGTGCGTGGTAATCGTTCGAACCGTTTACAAAGACTCCTGGAAACTTCAAAAGTGGTTCAAGTGCATGAAGCAGTGGGTCTATCGCTTTGGCGTGGCCAAGGTTGTCGCCGGTGTCGACCACCAAATCTGGCTGAAGTTCGGCTAGGGCCCGCAACCAACGAATCTTGCGTTTTTGCCAGGGGGCAAGGTGAATGTCGCCGATTTGCAAAACCGTTATCTCTTTTGAACCCGGCGCCAAAATTTCAAGGGGAGCGTGAACCACCTTGAACAGTTGACGTTCAATCAGCGTGGCCCAAATCAAAACCAAAACGCCAAGTGCCAAAACCGCAATGAGCAGCTCAAACCAGAAGTTCAAGGTTTACGGTCCAGAGGAAATAATCAACAGAATGGCTCCCGAGCCGACCGCTTGGGTTCCGGCGGCTGGCAAGGTGCCTATGACATTTCCTGCCGGCACGGTTGCCGAGTGTTGAAAGTACTGGCCCTGGGATGGCTGCGGTTCGCTGACGGCCGAGAAGCCGGCTGCAAGTAGCGTGCTCTTGGCGTTGCTAACCGACATGCCCGATACGTCGGGAACCACGACCTTACCGCCCTTGCTAATCACAATCTTGATTTGGGTTCCCCTTGGCACAACCTGACCGGCGGCTGGCTTGGTGAATGCCACCGTGCCACTCGGTTGTGACGATGTTACATAGCTGGTCGAGATTTTGGCGTTCAGGTCGCTGGTCTTGATCAGTTCACTTGCCGCATCGGGCGCAGCTCCTGCGGTCTCTGGAATCGTGATCATCGTGGCATCGATCATTGATTTAGGTGGGCTGTCGAACTTGCCGCCAGGGTAGAGCTTGTTTACGGTCTTCATGATGGTTCGCCAAATATCGTGACGCACGGTGTTGGCCGCCTTGTGGTTCAGTTGGAAACCACTTAGCGATTTGGCTCCCGAGACGTTTCCAACCCAGGTGGCAGTTCCAACCGCGGTCGAGAATCCGGTCATCCAGGTGTGAACACCCGAGTCGGTGGTTCCGGTTTTACCGGCCAGGGGAGTGCCGTCGCCGGTGCTCGAGGCTCCACCAGTTCCGCCCGAAATAACCCTTTGCATGGCATAGGTCATGCCGGCCGCAACCTCGGGTGACACGGCAACGCTGCAATCGGTGGTTGGCACGGTCAGGTTCTGGCCGGTGCGACGAATCTTCACCGAGTCAATCGCTACCGGTGAGCAGAAGACACCCTTGTTGGCGATTCCGGCAACCGCTGCCGCCATGGTCAGTGGTGAAAGTTCGTTGACACCAAGAATCGACGATGGATAATAAATCAGTTCATTGCCATCGGCCCGGTGAACTCCAAAACGCATGGCTGTGTCTCGAATGTCGCAAAGGTCGAGCTGGGCTGCCATAGCGGCGAACCCGGTGTTCACCGACATGGCAGTGGCTTGAACCACCGAAAGGTCTTCGGGTTCCTTGGTTATGTTCTTTGGCTTCCAGGTGCCACCGATTGCCCCGCAGCGTGCCGAAAAGTCGGTTGAGTTCCACTCGCGCACTCGGCCGTCAACGTGATCGTTTAGTTTCTTGCCGGCGGCCAACCAGGTGGCCAGCGTGAAAATCTTGTAGGTCGAACCGGTTTGGAAGCCCGAAGAGCCACCGTAGGCCTTATCGGTGGCGTAGTTCACCGAGGTGTGACCAATCTTGCTCGACTGCACTTGATCGAAGATTCGGTTCTCGGCCATCGCCAAAATTCGACCGGTGCCAACCTGTACCGAAACCGAGGCCGAACCAATCTGTTGCGGGTTGCTAACCGGAGCCCATTTTTTGGTTGCTTTATCGGCAACTTTTTGCACCGTTAGGTCAAGGCTTGTGTAAATCTCTAGCCCGCCACGACGCAAGAGAGTCTCGCGATCTTGAGGTGTCGCACCGAATTCGGCTCCGTTGCGAATGGTCCAAACCACATAGTCACAGAAGAACGCGGTGGTCTGGTCAACTTCACAACCGCTTTTTGTGGTGGTTAGGTTCACTTGAATCGGGGTGGCGATTGCCTGATTGGCCTCATCCGAGGAAATATATCCGGCTTCTTGCATTTTTTGAATCACGTAGTCACGACGGCCCTTGGCGCGAACCAAGTTTTCCGGTACGTCAGGCTTGTAATCGTTTGGGGATTTCAACATCGCAACCATCATGGCGCTCTGCGCAAGATTCAACTGTGAGGCGTGAATGCCGTAGTAGTAGTTGGCGGCGGCTTCGATGCCGTTTAGTTGGTTTCCAAAGAAAGCCAAGTTCATGTAGCCGGCCATGATCTCTTGTTTGCTGGCTATCTTTTCAAGCGCTAGGGCAAGCCGAATTTCGCGCAGCTTGCGAGGGATGTTTGGATCACGGGCCGCATTTGCCGCCGCTTCATCGCCGGCCAGAACGGCGGCTTCAACCAGGCTGTTGCGCACGTACTGCATTGTGATTGTGGATGCTCCCGGGCCGGAGCCTGGCCTCAGAGCGTTCTGCGCCGTGGCACGGATGAGCGAAATAAAGTCGACACCACCGTGCTGATAAAAACGTGGATCTTCGGTGGCAACAGCGCCATCGATGGCGTATTTCGAAATTTGTCCGTAGGGAACCGAGATGCGATTTTCGCTGTAGAAGTTGGCCAGCACAACCGGCTTGCCATCCTTGGTTGCATAAATTGTTGAAGCCTCGGCGGCGTTCACCGGCTTTATGTAGTCGGGCATGTTTTCAAACACCGAGATGCCAGTGGTTACGGCGATGCCACTGACCGCAATCGCGGGAGTAAGCACTGCTGTTCCAAGCACACCAGCAAGCGCGCTCCAGGAGATGAACCTAAAAAAAGCGGCGACCCGACCACGGGATTTGTCGTTTGACCCAGACATAGACTCTAGGTTACCTTTAAACGCTGATGAGAGGCTGAAATATGGTTCAGTGGGAGTACATCACCACCCCCCTAAACATTCACAACACCACGATGGTGCTAAACCATTGGGGTTCTGAGGGTTGGGAACTCGTGCAAATTGCGACCGGTCCGGAAGGTGGGCTTATCGCCTATCTCAAGCGACCACTAAAAACGTCTTAGAAAATTCAGGAGATATCGATGAGCAAAATTGAAGCCAGACTGATTGAACTGGGCCACCCGCTTCCAGAGGTCGCCAAGCCCGTTGCTTCTTACGTGCCTTCCGTGGTCAGCGGAAACCTGGTTTTCACCAGCGGCCAGTTGCCTTTTGTTGGCGGGGTTTTGGCAATCAAGGGCAAGGTCGGTTTAGGCGATGGATGCGTTTCACCAGCCGACGCCAATCACTTGGCAAAACTTTGTGCGTTGAATGCTCTCGCGGCGGTCAAGCTCGCCATTGGCGACCTCGACCGGGTCACCCGAGTGGTCAAGGTTGTCGGCTTTGTGGCTTCGTTGCCCGATTTCACTGGGCAGCCGGCAGTCATGAACGGCGCATCCGAGTTCTTGGTTGAGGTCTTTGGTGAAATCGGAGTTCACGCTCGCAGTGCCGTTGGCGTGGCTTCGTTGCCATTGGACTCGGCCGTTGAGGTTGAACTTATTGTGGAGTTTGCTTAGCAGCTGCCTGTTGCTGGCTGATGATCCTCATCACCGAGGTGTCTGCCAGAGTTGTCACGTCGCCAACGTCGCGGTTTTCTGCCACGTCGCGCAATAAACGTCTCATGATTTTGCCAGAACGAGTTTTTGGAAGTTCGGCAACCACCAAGATTTGACGCGGCCTAGCAATCGCACCGATTTCTTTGGTCACATGGTCACGAAGGATGCGACTTAGCTCTGGCGACTCGGCTTCGTCGGCGTGTGCTTGACGCAAGATCACGAAGGCGACCACTGCTTGACCGGTGACTTCATCGCTGGCTCCGACAACTGCCGCCTCGGCGACCCACGGGTGAGAGACCAGCGCCGATTCGATTTCGGTGGTTGATAGGCGGTGCCCCGAAACGTTCATGACGTCATCGACTCGGCCTAGAAACCAAATGTCGCCGTCTTCGTCAAGTTTTGCACCGTCGCCGGCAAAGTAGATTCCTTCAAAGCGAGACCAGTAGGCTTCGCGATAGCGCTCCGGGTTTCCCCAGATTCCGCGAAGCATTGAGGGCCAGGGTTCGGTCAAGGTCAGGTAGCCGGCTTCTCCTGAGGCAACGGGCTTACCTTCGTCATCCAAGACCGCCATGCTGATTCCGGGCAGTGCCACCTGGGCCGAACCTGGTTTGGTGCTTGTAATTCCAGGTAGCGGCGAAATCATGATGGCACCGGTTTCGGTCTGCCACCAGGTGTCAACGATTGGGCAGCGGCCACCTCCGATCACATCGTGGTACCACATCCAAGCCTCAGGATTTATTGGTTCGCCAACCGAGCCAAGCAAGCGAAGCGTCGACAGGTCGAGATCGGAAGAGCACACGTCTGAACTCCAGTCACATTCAGAAATCTCG
>CAZLWT010000132.1:0-4848 GCA_964563325.1 uncultured Rhodoluna sp.
CAGCGGCAGACAAAACGCTGAGACTCATCGCAGCCTTCAATAGCTGACCCGTGTCAAGAAGGCGCTTTATTCGCTGCATGAAATGTCGTTGCGAGTGGACCCCATGGAGTCATCGAATCGAGGGGAACAGGGCCAATGCACATGAAACTTATCGATAACCTAGGTGCATTGAACCTGTTGAAATTATCGCGATTGAAAACGCCGAGGTTGTTAGGTCTTAGGCATGTCGGTTAGGCCGTTGTCATGAGCTTGGTATAACTTTATTTTCGTGAACGAAAATGCAAACATACCAGACCTTATTTCCGTGGCCGATGCGTCAAAAGCCCTTCAATTGAGTGACCAGCGGATTAGAGGGCTGGCCGCAACAGGCCAACTCACGGCATCGAAAATTGGAGGCTCTTGGGTTTCTCAGGGAAGTCAGTCGCGCACCTGGCTCGCCAAAAAGGTCTAGTACCGCCGGCACACATACCCGGCACCGCGAAACGAGAAGACTCGTTGAAAGTTCTGAGCTTCTTCACTGGAGCGATGGGGCTTGACCTTGGTTTAGAGTCAGCCGGCCTGGAAACAATCCTCGCATGTGAGTTCGACAAATGGTCGAGGTCGACGATTTCGAAAAACAGACCTGAAATTCCACTACTTGGAGATGTCTGGAACTGCACGCCAGAGTCAATACGAGGGGCGGCTGGATTATCTGCCGACGATGATATTGACGTTATTGCAGGAGGCCCTCCTTGCCAAGCGTTTAGCACCGCGGGTAATCGGCAGGGTTTTGAAGATGTGCGAGGCAATGTGTTCTTGCACTTCATTGACCTTGCAATGGCGTTGAAACCAAAATATTTGGTTCTCGAAAACGTCCGAGGGCTACTCTCAGCCGCCTTAAAACACCGCCCACTCAACCAACGGGGTGGGAGCAATCCGACCCTTTCTGATGACGAATTACCCGGTGGGGCTTTGAAGCATATCGTTGAAAAGATTCGCGCTCATGGTTATTCGGTGAGCTTTAACCTCTATAACGCCGCCAACTTTGGTGCACCTCAAACTCGAGAACGAGTGATTCTAATTTGTTCACGAGATGGTGACAAAGTCCCGTATCTAAAGCCAATTAGGAGCGATAACGGCGACTTCGGACTTCCCGCTTGGAAGACTTTTCAGGAAGCTGTTGGAGACCTTAGCTCTATCGAACATACGCATATCAACTTCCCCGAAGATAGACTGCGTTTCTACCGCATGTTAGGGCCTGGCGAATACTGGAAACATCTGCCAAAAGACCTCCAAAAAGAAGCCCTTGGTAATTCTTATTTCTCGGGTGGTGGAAAAACTGGCTTCCTACGAAGATTGTCTTGGGATGAGCCAGCTCCCACGCTTGTTACGCATCCTGCGATGCCCGCAACAGACCTCGCACACCCAGTTGAGCTACGACCTCTTAGTATCCAAGAGTACAAACGCATTCAAGAATTTCCAGATTCATGGGATCTGCAGGGCCCTCTGGTGCAGCAGTACAAGCAAGTAGGAAATGCGGTGCCGATTCCACTTGGGAAAGCCGTCGGGCTACAAATCGTAGCGCACGCGAAGGGGGAACCGCTTTATCCACCAGAGGGCTTCAAATTTTCCAGATACAAAAAAACGAGCGACTTAGAATTTTTGGACGATTCAGATACCGCCACCGATGGCACTCTATTTTGAGCCTGAGAGGCCCCTAAGATAGCTCCGAGCATAGACATTAAATGAATTTTCCGAAAGCGCAACCTCATCTATGAGTTCTGGGAATGCTTCCCAGTTTGTTTCGCCCGTTCTAGAGAAAGTTCGGAACCACTTTACGATTGAAGTGCCATCTCGAACGCTAGAGCTCGATGAGTTTTCAGAATTATCCCTATTCTTTACCTGAACAGATACCCATTCTGAGGCATTACCCATTCTTGGTGCTAGGAAGTCTACTTTCTTTACAACTTCACCTGAGCACCAGATCCAACCGAATGGTTCAAGTTCGCTTGCAATGTATCGCTCAAGTAGGTCTCCGATAATATTCTCAGCTGCCATGGAGAGACTGTGCTCCTTGACAACTCTCCCAATTGATTTTCCATCTAGCCCAAAGTACTCTTGCAAAATAATGCCGACCATTGGATCAGGAACGGTTGAAGGCTCTAGAGGCGCTCTTGGGTTTCTACCACGAACGAACTTTCCAGCTAATCGCTCCCAATATTCCTGGCACCCAAATTCTTCGCCGAGTTTAGGTTTCGGAGCTAAATCTTGATTTTCAGTCAAAAAGCCTGCAATCACCTCGAGCCTTTTGGCCAGCTCGAGACCCTGTTGCGCGGACACTGCCTTGACAATTGAAGTCGAATAATTCCCCATGAGGGCTTAGCCTAGCAACTTGACAGGTAGAACTCAAAACAGGCTTTTTTACAGCAAAAACGAACCGCAGGCCGACTCCAAGTGGAGCCTTGCGGAGTCCGGCGCAACAACCACACGCTGAAATCAATAGGGCAAGCCTTTCCAAAGACTTCTTATTCAAGAAACTACCACCTGACCCGTCGACCTAAAGGCCGTATTTTTGATAGCTACTCAGTCACCTTGAACTAAGAATGGTTCAAAGCTTCACTAGGGCGGCTCTAGTATCGTGGTTCGATTGGGTGTCTGGCGTCACCCTTTGGTGGCGGTTTTATAATTTGGCTGGACGGAAACACTGTCAAGGGTAGGCGCATTTTTGCGGAAGTAACCAAGTCCCTGATGGGAATGCAGGCTACGTTCTAAGAGTCTCAGGATGGGCCTGTAAGCGTTGGCGGTTTAGTGGAACTGGTCACGATCGATCGCACCAACGGCGTGCAGTGGAAGAATCGACTGCCACGATAGACCAATGCGCTAGGCAACTGGGAATGTTTTGTCAGAACCCCCTGTTATAGTTTTCATGCATCAAGAGTGCTGACCATTTTTTTGGTTTAGCCAGCAACCTGCCCATCAGCAAGGTGCCAAAACGATGCGGGTCACAGCAAAAGCTGTGATCAACTGATGGGGTTTCGGCCCCAACCCATTGGGGCATTTTTTGTGCCCCAGAAAGGGGCGCATGCCCATGTCTACTCATGACGAAATAGGGGATTTTTCTGGATCCCAAATCCACCGCTGGCCAAGCCAGAGAACCGATGAAATCACCGAGAAGTTCGTATTCGATAAGAAGCGAAGCAAACTCACCCTCGACCGCGATGTCACCCGACTGCTGCCAGAAGTTCGTGCCGCTGAAATTGCCCGAAACCTTTACGCGGGCAAGAGTTTTGAGTTTGGGACTTCGGCGGTATCCATCGCAGGGATTCGTGCTCGCACCGCTGCAAGCTTTTCTGGCAAGAGGCCGACCGAGGAAGAAAAGGACCTCGTTGGCTTCATCGGTCAGTCGCACTACTTGGCACAGTGGGCACTGGAACTTGGCTACCTGAGCTTCGCCTTGGAGGCTGGTGCAACCGCGGGCGACCTGCTGGAGTGGGGTGTCGATGAGTTCGTGGTCATCCAGCTGATTTGGTGGCAGAAGCGTGACGGCGAAACTCTTTTGAACCAGCACATTCGAGCGCTCAGAAACGGTTGGGGCTTGACCTGGCTTTCACAGGCCGCGCGCGACTCTTATGGAAACCTGATTCGAATGATCAATCGGGGCACGGACATCGAGGAGTTTCTTGAAGACCACAAGGTTGCAATTGCCGAGGTGCGAGAGCTTTTGACCTTCTTTGGCGAGTTGGATCTGCCGGGTGGGGCTTCTGCGATGAACGAGGTTGAGTTGCTCAACGGCGAATCAGCCGAGGCTTGGGCCGCGGCTTTTGCGGCTAACGTTCAGTTCATTGCTCCAGACGCCAAGGGCCGATGGGCTACGTTGCCTGCGGTTTCACTCGGCCGGGGCGAGTTGCGCGGGGTTGCCGAGCCGGTTGCGCGCTACCTTGCATCACTTGGTTTCAAGCCAAAGGATGTTGGCACTACCGTGACCGAGCAATTCTTCGGGCGAGTTGGGGATGCCGCGGCCCAATAGCCGCGGTAGCTGAGGGGTGCGGTGGCGAGGACTGGGGAAGTCCTTGCCACCGTTCCAGAAACTAAGGACTGACGGATTCAATGATTGTTTCGGCTGACTTCTAGGAGCTACATCACGATACGATTCCGAGTTAAACCAGATGAAAAATAAAGTCAGTGGCTCTAGTTATGCTTTGAAGTATTGCCACAGAGGCATAAGTTTGGGGCGCAATTGTTATCGGAGAAATATCTCGCTTGGAATCAAGCTATTGCAGAGACCATTTACAACGAGGGTGCGGCCGGGACCCCTGTCTATCTGGATTTAGATGACGACGCTTTTGAGAAGATCGCCGCACATGATTCCCTTTCCAACCTAGACAATACTAAAGCTGGCCTTGCGGCCTCCGTTCGAGAATCACTGAACTGGAATGGTTCGACCTCAGAAATGCTCTGGCCCGTCGTAGGTGCTTCAAGGGTATGGATGAGGCAGTTCCTGCGTGGTCAAAGACCAGCCGGTGCGCCACCGATGATTGCCTTCCTTGCGGTTGCTGTTCTGGCGGCCGAAGCCATGGGTGGGGGCAGCGAAAGTCCGAACGCCTACTATGCGCACTTACATAAAATCCTCAACGTCACAAGCGGTTCGGCAGTGGCGTCAAAATTCGAAAACTCCTACCGTGAATATGTCCTGGTTCTTTGGGGTTACTTAAAGAAATGGCTCACCGAGCTTGAATGGGCATTGGGCATGCCAACCGCCGAAGCGCTATCTCATCCCTACGTATCAGTCGCTGTCTCTCAAGCGCTGGTTAGAGAGGGAGATCGAAAGAAACTTTCTCGGATGTTTGATTTTCTAAATCTAAACCCCGG
>CAZLWT010000133.1:0-4720 GCA_964563325.1 uncultured Rhodoluna sp.
GGCAACCACATCGGTGTGGGTGTAGCTAAAGACGTGACCTACGTGCAGCGAGCCTGAGACGGTAGGTGGGGGAGTGTCAATCGAATAAACCTTCTCGCGCGGCACGTCGCGGCGAAAGCGATAGGTGCCCTCGGCCTCCCAGCGCAGCTGCCATTTGTCTTCCAAGCCTTCAACGGCCACCTTGTCTGGGGTGGTTGCGGGGGCTAGATAGTTGTTCGTTGAGCCAGATTGGGCAATAGTCACGCTAGAAGTCTCCAATAAAAGGGTTTGTATAAGGTTAACATTGACTACGGAAATCCTTTTACTGCCAAGCCGGAAAGCCTTTCATGTATCCCAAGCAAAACAACTCGCCAGAATCAGTGCGCTCCGATGTGGGCGGCTCAGATTCCAAACGCCTCGGTGTGAACCCGAGCCCACGTTTTCCGGCGGTTGAAGAGGGTATTTTGGCCTTCTGGAAGGGTGACGACACCTTTCAAAGCAGCATCGATCAGCGCGCCGGTGCCGATGAGTTCGTCTTCTATGACGGCCCACCGTTCGCCAATGGTCTGCCACACTACGGTCACCTGCTGACCGGGTACGTCAAAGACATGATTCCTCGCTTCAAGACGATGCAGGGTTATCGCGTCGAGCGCCGTTTTGGTTGGGACACCCACGGTTTGCCGGCCGAGGTTGAGGCCGAGCGTCAACTTGGCATCAGCGGTCGCCCAGAAATCGAAAAGTTTGGCGTAGACAAGTTCAACGAGTACTGCCGCAGTTCGGTTCTGAAGTACACCAAGGAGTGGGAACAGTATGTGACCCGTCAGGCTCGCTGGGTTGATTTTGAAAATGACTATAAGACTCTGGATGCCGACTATACCGAGAGCGTGCTTTGGGCATTCAAGGAGCTTCACAACAAAGGCCTAATCTATGAGGGCTTCAAGGTGCTGGCTTACTGCTGGCGTTGCGAGACTCCGCTTTCCAACCACGAGCTGCGCATGGACGATGAGGTTTATCGCCCGCGCCAAGACCAAACCCTCACCGTGACCTTTCCGGCGCTCGCCGAACAAGCCGGCTTCGAAGCCTTGGTAGGAGTTCGACTACTTGCCTGGACCACGACGCCATGGACTCTTCCGACAAACTTTGCGCTCGCCGTAGGACCATCCATCGAATATGCCGTTCTGAAGGCCGGGCCAAACGGTGCCGCCGACGGAGGAGCCGCCGGTGAGGTCAAGTACTTGCTTGCCAAGTCACTGCTTGGTGGCTACGCCAAAGACTTGGGTTATGAGACCGCTGAGGAAGCGATCGAAGCAATCGAAGCAACCTACGAGGGATCGGCGCTTGCCGGCCTAAAGTACGAGCGCCTCTTCGACTATTACGCCGACGAAACCAAGTTCGATATCGCGAACGCCTGGCAGGTGTTGGCCGGCGATTACGTGGCCGACAACGAGGGCACCGGAATCGTGCACCAGGCTCCGGCCTATGGCGAAGACGACCAAAACCTTTGCAACGCGGCCAACATACCAACCTACGTCTCGGTGAACGAGCGTGCCGAGTTCAACTCCTTGATTACCGATTTTGCCGGGCAGCACGTTTTCGAAGCCAATAAGCCGATTTCGCAGGCCCTAAAGGCCGCCGGTCGAGTGCTGCGTCAGGCAAGTTACGAGCACCCATACCCTCACTGCTACCGCTGCAAGAACCCGCTTATCTACAAGGCGGTTTCCAGCTGGTTCGTTGAAACCACCAAACTGCGCGACCGCATGCTCGAACTAAACCAAGATATCAACTGGGTGCCAGAGCACACCAAAGAGGGTTCATTTGGTAAGTGGCTCGGCAACGTGCGCGACTGGGCAATCAGCCGCAACCGTTTCTGGGGCGCACCGATTCCGGTCTGGAAGTCAGACGACGCCAATTACCCGCGAATCGACGTTTACGGTTCGGCCGATGAAATCGAGCGCGACTTCGGTGTTCGCCCAACCGACTTTCACCGCCCGTTCATTGACAACCTGACTCGCCCAAACCCAGACGACCCAACCGGCAAGTCGACCATGCGTCGGGTGCCAGAGGTGCTCGACTGCTGGTTCGAATCAGGCTCGATGCCGTTCGCCCAGGTGCACTACCCGTTTGAGAACCGCGACTGGTTCGAAACCCACAACCCCGGTGACTTCATCGTTGAGTACGTTGGCCAAACCCGTGGCTGGTTCTATACGCTCCACGTGCTTTCGACCGCGTTGTTTGACCGTCCGGCCTTCAAGAATGCCGTCTCTCACGGAATCGTTGCCGGTGATGATGGGCAGAAGATGTCTAAGTCGCTTCGCAACTACCCTGATGTCAACGAGGTGCTCGACCGTGACGGTGCCGACGCCATGCGTTGGTTCTTGATGTCGAGCCCAATCCTTCGCGGTGGCAACCTTTCGGTCACCGAGCAGGGCATCCGTGAGGGCGTTCGTCAGGTTTTGCTTCCGCTCTGGAACACCTGGTATTTCTTCTCGCTGTATGCCAACGCCGCCGATTTCGAGGCCAAGTGGTCCACCGATTCGACCGACGTGCTCGACCGCTACCTGTTATCCAAAGCCCGTGATTTGGTTTCGCAGGTTGAGGCTGATTTCAATGCCTTCGATTCGTATTCGGCAGCCGCCAGACTCAAGGATTTTGCCGACGTTTTGACCAACTGGTACGTGCGCCGCTCGAGGGATCGCTTCTGGGATGGCTCGGCCGAGGCCTTCAACACGCTTTACACCGTGCTCGAGGTGCTTTGCCGGGTGGCTGCTCCACTGCTTCCATTGGTCACCGAAGAAATCTGGCGCGGACTCACCGGAGGGCGCTCGGTTCACCTCGAGTCTTGGCCTTCAGCCGAAGAACTGCCGATGGATACGGGTCTTGTCGCAGCCATGGATCAGGTGCGCACCGTAAGTTCGGTTGCTCTTAGCCTGCGTAAAGCGGCTTCGCTGAGGGTTCGGCTTCCGTTGGCCAGGTTGACCATCGTGACCACAGACGCGAATGCGCTGTCTGAGTTCACCGACATCATCGCCGATGAGCTAAACGTGAAGCAGATTTTGCTGGTTGAGCTCTCGCTCGATTCGACCACCGAGTTCGGTGTAATCAAACGTTTGACCGTGAACTCTAGGGCAGCCGGCCCGCGCATCGGCAAGAGCGTGCAGGCAGTTATCCAAGCGGCCAAGGCAGGTGACTGGGCCGAGGTTGATGGCTCGGTAGTGGTTGGTGGGGTAGCCCTTGTTGAGGGTGAATACACTCTCGACCTCGTGGCTGATTTTGCCAGTGGTGCAGAGGATGGCTTGGTGGAGGACCACATCGGTATTCTGCCGGGTGGTGGCTTCATGATCCTGGACGGTCGAGTTTCGGCCGAGTTGGCCGCCGAAGGCTTGGCAAGAGACGTGATTCGTCAAATCCAGCAGGCGAGAAAGGACGCTGGACTCGACGTCAGCGACCGAATTCGGCTCGATTTATCGGCAGAACAGTCTGTGTTGGATGACATTCAGGTTCACGCTGAACTAGTAAAGGCTGAGACCTTGACTCTAGAGTTGACGGTCAAAGTTTCTGATTCGTTGACCGAACCAGTTTCGGTTGGAAATGGACAATTGGTGACTATCGTGGTTTCGAAAATATGAGTGGCATGAAGAAGGAAACCGAGGCCTACTGGGCCAAGCGGGCGGCAGAGGTCGAAACCTATCTTTTGAGTCGTATTCCAGAGAACAAGATTCGTCCCCGACTTGAGCCCACGCGACGAGCCGTTGAGCTTTTAGGTGACCCCCAGCGGTCCTATCGAGTCATTCACGTGACCGGAACCAATGGCAAAACCAGCACGACCAGGTTCATCGAACGCATTCTGCGCGAGCACGGTCTGCGAACCGGTCGTTTCACCAGCCCCCACCTCATCAAGCTGAACGAGCGCATGGCGATTGATGGTGAACCGGTGAGTGACGAGCGGTTGGTTTCGGTGTGGGAGGAAATCTCACCGCTACTGGACATCGTTGATGCCGAGTTGGTAGCCGAGGGCGAAGATCGCCTTACGTTCTTTGAGGCGATAGCTGTGTTGGGCTTCGCGGTTTTCGCTGACGCCCCGGTCGACGTTTTGGTCTTGGAAGTCGGAATTGGTGGCGAGTGGGATTCAACCAACGTGGCCGATGGCGACGTAGCCGTCTTCACCCCAATCGATTTGGATCACACCGACCGCATTGGCAAGGATATTCACGAAATTGCCCAGACCAAGTCTGGAATCATCAAGGCTGGGGCGCTTGTGGTCTCAAGCGCTCAGCCTGAGGATGCAGAAGTCGTCTTGAAGGCCAAAACGGCCGCGATAGCCGAGTCAATCAGGTTTGGTGTCGAGGATTTCTCGGTCTTTGACCAGGAAAACGTGGCCGGAGGGCAAAGGTTCTCGCTCAAGGGTCTAGCGGGAAGCTACTATGACCTGTTCTTGCCGGTTTACGGAAAATATCAGTCCCAAAACGTATCCCTTGCTGTAGCGGCGGTCGAAGCCTTTTTGGGTGGCGGATCGCAACGGATCATGGACGATTTGCTCAGAGTGGCTTTGGCCGATGCCTCGTCACCTGGCCGGCTTCAGGTAATCAGCCGCGATCCGTTGGTTATCTTGGATGCGGCTCACAATCCAGCCGGCGGCGTCTCACTTGCCAATGCCCTGCGTGAGACTTTCGGGTCACCCTTCGCGGTTGCCGTCATTTCGGTTCTAGGCGAAAAAGACGCCAAGGGCTTTTTGGAGGCAATT
>CAZLWT010000134.1:0-2412 GCA_964563325.1 uncultured Rhodoluna sp.
AAGATCGCCCTCATCAAGGGCGAGGCTTATAACCAGGCCAAAGAACTCGTGGATGCAATGGCGGCCAAGGTTGACACCCTGCAGAGCCAGGCCGATGCCGCTAGGTCTCAGGCCAAACAGGCCCAAACCCAACTTGGCCGGTTGGCCGCCCAAATGTATCGAAACGGCAGCGGAAATACCTCGTTGAACCTGTTTTTGAATGCGGGCAAGGCAGACGATTTGCTTTATCAGTTGGGCGCTCAAGACAAGGTGGCCCAGCAAACCGACACCATTTATCAGCGCTCGGTGCAACGCCAAAAGTATGCCCAGTCGCTAACCGATGAGCTGGCGGTTGCCAAAGAGCAACTGGCCACCCGTGCCGCGGCTGCCAAGCAAATTCTTGCCGAAGCCCAAACCGCATCGAGTGCCGCGCAGGCCAAGGTGGCCGAGAACGAACAGCTGAACAAGACTTTTTACGCCCAGTTGGCAACGCTTCAAAACACCTCGGCCGATCTTGAGCGTCAGCGCGCCGAGGGCCTTGCCGCAATCAAACGCCAAGAAGAGGGCAGTGGCCCGCCTTTGGCACCCGAGCTCTATTCGGTTGGCGATGCCGACACCGGCAAGGTTGCCACGATGTTCAACTTTGCCCGGGCTCAACTCGGCGAACACTATGTGCTCGGCGGCATGGGCCCGAACGTTTGGGATTGTTCTGGCATCACCAAGGCGGCCTACGCTTCGGCCGGTATTTTCATCGGCACCCATTCGGCTACCAATCAGTTCAACACGATGGCAGCCCAGCGCAAACTGATTCCGCTAAACCAACTGCAACCTGGCGACCTGATGTGGTACACGCAGTCGAGCGCCTTCAACGGTGATAAGTATCACGTGGTGATTTTTGTTGGTGCTGGCATGATGCTTGAGGCCCCGAACCCAAGCGCGGTGGTGCGAATCGTGCCGATGCGTTGGGGCGAGCTTGCCCCCTATGCCGGCAGGCCCAGCGCCTAGCGAGCGACCATTGCCCGCTTGGTGATTCTGACAACCGCCTTGCGGCTAAGCAGCCTGGAAAACAGGCTGGTCAAGTGATTGACCCGACCGGAAATAACGCTTGGCGGGCTGTTCTTCAGGTCTAGCGCGCGCATGGCGGTGGCCACAACCTGCTTGGCGGTTTGCATTTGGCCAAGACCCGAGTTGCCGCCGGCAATCTCAAAGAATTCGGTTGAGGTTCCGCCGGGCGATAGCGCCAAGACCTTGACCCCGGTGCCAAGGGTTTCGCCCCAGATGGCCTCGGTGAATGACAACACAAATGACTTGGTGGCGGCATAAACGGCCATGCCAGGCAGCGGTTGATAGGCGGCGGTTGAAGCCACGTTCACAATCACGCCCGATTTACGATCTAGCATTGCCGGCAAAAAGGCACGGGTGAAGTCAACCAGCGAGGTGACGTTCAACGTGATCTCTGAAGCCATGCCATCGGCGCTTTCTTCAACAAATTTGCCGATGTGGCCCCAGCCGGCGTTATTTATCAACACGTCGACCCGAATGCCACGGCGGTCAAGCTCAGAAAGCATATTGCGACCGGCCTGCCGGTTGGCAAGGTCTGCGGTCAGCACCATAATGGCAACGTTGTGAACGGCTTGAATCTCGGTGGCCAAGGCTTCTAGTCGGTCGCCACGGCGCGCAACCAAAACCAGGTTGGCCCCGCGAGCCGCAAGTGCCTTGGCAAACTCGGCTCCGATGCCAGAACTGGCACCGGAGACCAAAGCGTACTTACCCCCGTAGTTGAACATTTGTTTAGTGACCGGTCTTGAAACGCTCGATGGCTTCTGCAATCAGACGCTCGGCTTCATCTTTGCCAGCCCACTCGCCAACCTTGACCCATTTGCCCGGCTCAAGGTCCTTGTAGTGGCTGAAGAAGTGCAAGAGCTCGTTCTTGGTCTGCTCAGGAACATCGTTGATGTCCTGAATGTGCTGCCAGCGTGGGTCTTTGGCCGGAACACAAATGACCTTCTCGTCGATGCCGCCGTCGTCTTCCATAGGCAAAACGCCAACCGGGCGCACCGAAACAACAACACCCGGGTAAACCGGGAACTCCAAAAGCACGAGGGCGTCTAGCGGGTCGCCATCGCCTCCGAGCGTGTTGTCAAAGTATCCATAGTCAACCGGGTAAACAAAAGGTGTGAACAAAACGCGGTCAAGGTGAACCCGACCGGTCTCGTGATCGACCTCGTATTTGTTGCGGCTTCCGCGAGGAATCTCAATAACGGCTTCGTAAGGCATGGGTCTCCTAATTAGAGTTGTTTTGTAGCAGTTTATCGAAAGGTGAGCGGTGCCCGAGCGCGTCAGACTATCCCCGGCCATAGCCGATGTTCGTCGCGCCGTCAGAAACACGATGGATGCCGCCGCGCTGCACGCTAATGACCTGGTATTGGTTGC
>CAZLWT010000134.1:2512-4682 GCA_964563325.1 uncultured Rhodoluna sp.
GAGGCATTTTGCGCCGACAGCGGCCTTGAGCCTTGGAATGACCCGCAAAATCACCAAGAAAAATTTCGTCGGGTGCGGGTGCGCAGGGTGATTCTGCCGCTATTGGAAGCCGAGCTTGGCCCGGGGGTTGCCGAGGCCCTGGCGCGCACCGCAACCCAGCTGCGTCAAGACAGCGACTATCTCAACGGCCAGGCCAAGGCCGGCTTTGAGGTCGCGGTCAGCAAGACGCAAGCCGGCGAGGTTGAGCTCTCGGTGCCACAACTTTTGAGCCAGGCCCCAGCCATTCGAAACCGCGTCATCAAGCTTGCCCTCGAGCTTGCCGGCGGGCTGGTTTCTAGTCAGCAGGTAGAAGCCGTAAACGAGCTGGTCGATAACTGGCACGGGCAGAAAGCCCTTGACCTCTCAGGCGTTAGAGTAGAAAGACGGAAAGACCGAATCGGTCTGAAAACCACCAAAACCCCTAACCAGGAGCCTGCTGAGTGAAACTCGAAACGGTAAAAGACGAAATTACCAAGGTGCTGGTCACCGAAGAGCAGATCAAAACCCGAGTGGCCGAACTGGCCCTTGAGATTGACAAAAAATACGCCGGCAAAGACCTGTTGCTAGTTGGAGTTCTAAAGGGCGCCGTGATGTTCATGGCCGATCTGGCCCGCGCCCTCGAGCTGCCCGCAACTATGGACTGGATGGCAGTTTCCTCCTATGGTTCGGGCACCGTTTCATCGGGCGTGGTTCGAATCCTCAAAGATTTAGACGCCGATGTTTTGGGTCGCAACGTTCTGATCGTCGAAGACATCATTGACTCTGGCCTGACCCTTTCCTGGTTGGTTTCCAACCTCGAAGCCCGTGGCGCCGCTTCGGTAGAAATCGTTGCGTTGCTTCGCAAACCAGACGCCGCCAAGGTTGAGGTTGAGGTCGCCTGGGTCGGCTTCGACATTCCAAACGAGTTCGTGGTTGGCTACGGTCTCGATTACAACGAGCGCTACCGGTCGCTAACCTGCGTGGGCGTCTTGGCGCCCGCCGTTTACGCTTAGGGGTCTTGCCGGCAAACCGGTATCCATCGACGATTTAAAAAGTTTTCACCTGTCTGCGAACAGGTTTGTGCCACCGGAAATACAGCGGGTAACCTAATGGTTAGTCTTCTTGTCTGCAAGAAAGGGAGAGGCTAAGCCTCACACATGAACTTTAAGAAAATATTGAGTGGTCCATTCGTTTGGATTTTCGGCGCAATTTTGGTTTTGGTCATAGGTTCTAGCCTTATCGGGGGGTCATCTTTCACCAAGGTTGACACCAGCGTTGGACTAAACCTGATCACCTCTGGCAAAGCAAAAACCGTGAAGGTGGTCGACGGCGAACAGCGCGTTGACGTTGTGCTTCGCGATAAAGACGCCAAGTATGGCGAGCAGGTTCAGTTCTATTTCGTGGCTTCACGTGGCCCAGCCGTCACGCAGGCAATTGCCTCGGCCGATATTGCCGATGGATACAACGATGAGGTTCCGAACACCCCTTGGTACCTACAACTTCTTGGCACTTTGATTCCGTTCGTGCTGATCGGTGTCATTTTCTGGTTCTTGATGGCCGGTGCCCAAGGCGGCAACAGCCGAGTCATGAACTTCGGTAAGTCGCGCGCCAAGCTGGTAAACAAAGACACCCCGAAGGTCACCTTCGCCGATGTTGCCGGTGCCGATGAGGCAATCGAAGAACTACAAGAAATCAAAGAGTTCCTCAAGGAGCCACAAAAGTTTCAGGCCGTTGGCGCCAAGATTCCTCGCGGAGTTTTGCTCTATGGCCCTCCGGGAACCGGTAAGACCCTGGTTGCCAAGGCGGTAGCCGGCGAGGCTGGCGTTCCGTTCTTCACCATTTCGGGTTCCGACTTTGTCGAAATGTTCGTCGGTGTTGGTGCCTCACGCGTGCGCGATTTGTTCGAGCAGGCCAAGGCCAGCGCACCATCGATCATCTTCGTTGACGAAATCGATGCCGTCGGTCGCCACCGCGGCGCCGGAATCGGTGGCGGAAACGACGAGCGCGAGCAGACCCTCAACCAGCTTCTGGTAGAAATGGACGGCTTCGATTCAAAGACCAACGTCATTCTTATTGCGGCAACTAACCGCCCAGACATTCTCGACCCGGCTCTTTTGCGCCCCGGTCGCTTCGACCGTCAAATCGGTGTTGG
>CAZLWT010000135.1:0-4596 GCA_964563325.1 uncultured Rhodoluna sp.
GTCAAATACCTTCGCCACCAGCGACAAGCTAGAAGTGAAAATTCTCGCGGCGATCATGATCATCTTGATGACGGCTTCGCAATTCATCACCCAAAAGCAGATCATGTCCAAGAACCAAAACCCGGCCGCAATGACCGGTCAGTACGCCCAGACTCAGAAGATCATGTTGTACGTCTTCCCAGTCATCTTCATGATTTCTGGAGTCGCCTTCCCGCTTGGCGTTATGTTCTACTGGCTCACCTCAAACTTCTGGACCATGGCCCAGCAGTTCGTTGTCATCCGAAACATGCCGACCCCGGGTTCGATCGCCCATGAGGCACGCCAGTTGCGACTCGAGAAAAAGGGCAAGCTTCCCAAGGAGCCAACCACCCTGGCCGAGTTGGAAGCCGCCGAGAACGCCAAGACCCAGCGTGCTCAGCCAGTCAGCAAGGCGCGAGCCAAGAAGACAACCAAGCCTCCAGGCAACTAACCCCTATTTTTACAAACCAACTATCTAAGAGCAGGTAAGAATGTCAAAAGCAAAGGAAACCCCAGTGGCTGCAGACGAATCGACCGAAGTGGTTGATCTGGCCGCGGATGTCGAAGCCGTGTCGGAGGCCGAAACTTTGGCCGATGCAGAAACCGCAGAAGGCGAAGAAACCGAAGCGGGCTCAGACTCAAGTCCTTCAGCCGTAAAGCAACTCGAGGAGGAGGGTGACATCGCCGCCGATTACCTAGAAGAGTTGCTTGATATATTCGACTTAGACGGTGACATCGACATTGACGTTCGTCAGGGTCGCGCTTATCTAGAGGTCACGGCCAATCAGGACAGCAACTTGCGCTTGATTTCAGACCCAGAGACCGTAGAGGCGCTTCAGGAGTTGACGAGACTTGCCGTGCAGGTAAAGACCAACAGTTTCAGCAGATTGATTCTCGACGTGGGAGGTTCGCGTCAGGCTCGGGTTTCCGAGTTGACTCGAATCGTTAACCGAATCATCGAGAAGGTCAAAACCACCGAGGCTGCGGTACCTATGAAGCCAATGTCATCTTACGAGCGCAAGATCGTTCACGACTTGGTAGCCCAGGCCGGCCTTGCCTCAGAGTCTGAGGGCGAAGGGCGCGACCGCCACATCGTCATCAAGCCTTCCTAATACTTCAAGAGTTTCACGTGAAACATTCCGAGTCATTTTCGGGCTCAAATGTTTCACGTGAAACTTTTTTCTTTTTACTAGATCTCTAGAAACACCAAAGAGGAGTTTTCATTTGAACAGCGATGCTCAGCCGGACACCACCCCCGAGAGCGAACCAGCCGTTGCAAAGCAGGTTTTTGGCGAGCGGATTGATCTTGCTCGTCTGTACTTCAACGCCTTGGTTCGCGATAGCGATGAGCTTGGACTTCTTGGACCGAGAGAGATGCCTAGACTCTGGACTCGCCACATCCTAAATTCCGCCGTGGTGGCCGAGCTTTTGAACTCGGGTGAGACGGTTGCAGATGTCGGTTCCGGTGCCGGTCTGCCGGGTATCCCGCTGGCAATAGTCATGCCCGACGTTAAATTCACCCTAATCGAGCCGATGGAACGTCGCGCTGCTTGGCTACAACAGGTGGTTGATGAGCTTGGTTTGAAAAATGTTGAGGTTATTCGGGCCAGAGCAGAGGATGTTCACGGTAAAAGATTCGATGTCGTGACTGCAAGGGCTCTATCGGCCATGCCGAAACTACTAAGGCTTACGGTTCCTTTGGCTTGGGCGGGTGGGCGAATCTTGGCGCTTAAGGGCGGCAAGGCAGCCGAGGAAATCCAAGAAGCCAGACCCCTGATGAAGAAACTTGGAATAGCTTCCTTCGAGTTGCTAACAACCGGCGCGACTCTTTTGGCCGAGCCAACATCGGTGGTTCAAACTAGGCTAGTCTGAGTAGTTGAATCTGGATTGGGAGTAATAAGTTGTTGCAAGATAAATCGTCATCACTAGAGCCCCAAACCACATCAAAATCTCCTGAAACCTCGCCGTTCTCCAACCCGGGAACCGTGATTGCGGGTCTTGGATACCCCAATGGCAGAGCCGAAATAAGCCCAGAGCCAACAGGTTGGCATCCCTTGGACAATGAAAAGGTTTCACGTGAAACATTCAAATAACCTCAGCACGATAGTTTCCACTCCAGAATCCGGTGATTTTCACGAAACACCGCTGGCTCGCGAACTAACCGTCAACAATCGTAGGCTGCGCGACATAGACGCCCAGCCGATTCAACGACCACTGCGCACTAGAATCTTCACGATTTCGAACCAAAAGGGTGGCGTTGGTAAGACCACGACAGCCGTGAACCTAGCAGCGGCACTGGCCCAAAAAGGTCTAAAGATTCTCGTGATCGATTTGGACCCTCAGGGAAACGCCTCAACCGCACTGGGAATTAACCACCACACCGGAACCGCCGGAATCTACGAGGTTCTAATCGATGGCATTTCATTGGCCTCGGTGGTTCAGGCCAGTCCCGAGATGCCAAATCTCTTCTGCGTTCCGGCAACAATCGACCTGGCCGGTGCCGAGATGGAACTCTTTTCGATGTTCGACATCACCCAACGGAACCTGCGACTGCGCCAGGCGATCGAGCGCTATCTAGTTGAGCAGCCAGATCGCCCGGATTACATATTCATCGACTGCCCACCGAGCCTTGGACTGCTTACCGTGAACGCTTTTGCGGCGGCTCGCGAGGTACTTATCCCCATCCAGTGCGAATACTACGCTCTCGAAGGATTGAGTCAACTACTGAAGAACATCGACCGAATCCAGCGTCAACTGAACCCGAACCTAAAGTTATCCACAATCTTGCTAACAATGTATGACAGCCGCACCAGGTTGGCATCACAGGTGGCAGACGACGTTCGCGAGCACTTCCCTAAAGAGACCCTAAACGCGGTAATTCCGCGCTCGGTACGCGTTTCTGAGGCACCGAGTTACCAGCAGTCGGTCATAACCTATGACAAGAGTTCACCAGGATCCATCGCTTATCTAGAAGCGGCAATCGAATTGGCAAGCAAGGGAGCAAATAATGGCTGAACGTAAAGGTGGCCTGGGCCGCGGTATCGGCGCTTTGATTCCAACCTCCGATGTTCCAAGCGAACGCCCGGTCGACGCATTCTTCCCAAATGGTGGCACCAAGGCGGCTCCGGCGGCAGCCGACCAAGCAAACGATTTGGTTCCGGTTCCAGGGGCGCGTTTTGGCCACCTGGACCTCGCATCCATCGTGCCAAACCCAAAGCAGCCAAGATCGGTCTTTGAGCCAGAGGCCTTTGGTGAGCTGGTTCACTCGATTCGTGAGCTGGGCGTCTTGCAGCCGATCGTGGTTCGGCCACTTGCCGAGGTGGACGGGGTTGCCACCTATGAACTAATCATGGGAGAGCGTCGACTGCGAGCCTCAAAAGAGGCCGGTCTGACCAAGATTCCAGCGGTTATTCGCGAGACCGCAGACGAAAACATGTTGCGCGACGCCCTGCTTGAGAACCTGCACCGCAGCGACCTCAATCCACTAGAAGAAGCCAGTGCCTATCAGCAGCTGCTAGAGGACTTTGGTATTACCCAAGAGCAACTTGCCGCCAAGATTGGCAGGTCACGCCCGGTAATCACAAACGCGATTCGACTGTTGAAGCTGCCAGCCAGTGTGCAGCGCAAATTGGCGGCCGGAGTGCTTAGCGCCGGTCACGCCAGAGCCATCCTTGGCGCCGTTGACGAAGCGCGAATGGAATACTTCGCCAACAAAGTTGTCAACGAGGGCATGTCGGTGCGCTCTCTAGAAGAGGCAGTGGCTTTAGATAAGCCGGTTCAAAAGAAGGCGACAATCACCAAGGGTGGTCGTCAAGATATGCTCAAGGAAATCGCCGATAAGTTTGGCGACCAACTGGACACCTCGGTCAAGATTTCCCTTGGCACCAATAAAGGCCAGTTGATAGTCGACTTTGCTACCTTCGCCGACCTAAATCGCATTCTCGACTTGTTGGGCTACAAGCGCGACTAGCCTCTGCCGTGTAAGGCGGCCTCTGCCAAGCTGTGATAAACCTCGCCGAGCGAACTTCCGGCGGCCAGAACAGCCAGCGGCAGCAAAGAGGTTTCCGTCAGGCCGGGCAGAACATTGGCTTCTAGAAACCAGGGTGCACCCTTTTTGTCAACGATCATGTCGACTCGGCACAGGTGTCGAAGGCCAAGCGCTTCATGAGCCGCGATGGCCGCCTTTGCGGCGCGTTCGGCTATCGTCTTGGTTAGCCTTGCCGGCACGTAGTAGTTGGTTTCGCCGGCGGTGTAGCGCTCTTCGAAACCAAAATTACCTTGGATCGGCTCGATTTCAACCGCTGGAAGCGCGATTGGTCCAGCACCTAGGTCGATGACCGAAACCGCAATCTCGGTGCCAACAACAAGTTTTTCGACGATGGCCACATCACAGTAAACATAGGCGTCAATCATTGCCCTGGATAGTTCGCTGGCCTTATAAACCAAGGTCACGCCCTGGGCCGAGCCAGATCTGGCCGGCTTCACAACAAGCGGGAAAGAAAGCGCGTCGCTCACCAACTTCAGCACGCCTTCGGCATCCAACTCGCGAAAAGTGTCTTTTGGCAGGGTCACCGAGTG
>CAZLWT010000136.1:0-4583 GCA_964563325.1 uncultured Rhodoluna sp.
GGAAGAACTAGCCAGAGCCGCCCACGAGGCTGGTCGCACGGGTAACCTGGCGACATCCATCGTCTCGTCTTCTGCTCTTGGCAAAGTGGCCGCCCACTATGGGCTTGGCTACCGCCAGACCCTGACCGGTTTCAAATGGGTGTCAAAGGTGCCCGATTTGATTTTCGGTTTCGAAGAGGCGCTCGGATACTGCGTTGATTGCGCTCATGTGCCCGATAAAGATGGGCTCTCTGCCGCCCTGGTCTTTGCCGACCTGGCAACTCGACTGCGGGCCAAGGGTCAGAACATTGCCGGGTTGCTCGAAGAACTCGGCGAGCGCTATGGCTTTTATGCCACCGGTCAGATCTCGATTCGGGTGACCGACCTAACCGTGATTTCCTCGACCATGCAACGGCTTCGTGCCAACCCACCGCTTGAGATTTCTGGTCAGGTCGCGCTGCTGACCGACTTGGCTTTGGGCTCGGCCGAGGTTGGGCCAACCGACGGATTGCGCTTCGATCTGGCTGATGGTCGGCGGGTAATCATTCGCCCCTCTGGCACCGAGCCAAAACTCAAGTGTTATTTGCAGGCGGTTGGTTCGTCGGCGCAGGAAGCGACTAAATCACTTGACTCGCTCGAGAAAGCCATGCGAACGGTGCTTTCGGCCTAAGGGTCGATTAGGCGCGTTCCAGAAAAGTTTTTCTAGTTTCTCAAGATTTTCTACCGGTTTCTTTGCGGTTTCAGCAAAACCCCAGACTGTTGCGAATAAGTTCATACCATTATTTCCAAGGGGAAGAAACGCCAGCAGGTGGGGGAACCTGAGCAGGGTGACGGCAATCGGTGGGTTTGCGGTCACCCTTCTCATTTACCCAAAATCAACTACTTCAGTTGGGCGCCAAAGAACTCTTCGATTCGCAACCAAGCGTCGGTTGCGGCTTCCGGATCTGGCTTGACACCGACCGCGCGCTTCAGCACCGGCTGCAACCACCACGGGCCAGCCATCATTGGGTTCATGAAAGCGTGCCCGGCGCCCGGGTACTCCTTCACATCGTGTTCGATGCCGGCCAAGGTGAGGGCGCTTTCCAGTTTGGTCGCGGCGCCCTTCAGGCTCTTGTCCGATCCACCGAAACTGCCGATGATTGGGCAGGCCCCGGCGAGGGCCGCATCAAGATCTTTTGGCAGCTGCCCATAGTTGATGCCGGCAGCGTCATAACCTCGATTGGCCAACATCAAAGCAAAGCCGCCACCCATGCAAAAGCCGATGACGCCGATTTTGCCATTGCAATCTGTTCTGGCAAGCAGCAGTTCGCGGGCCGCCTCAATGTCGGTGAAGGCTTGCCCGGTGCCACTGGTGAGGGCCCTGAAGGTTGCCGTCAGGCACTTCCTGGCCCCGCCACGGCTAAACAGGTCGGGCATCAAGACTAGATAGCCGGCGCTAGCTAACCGTTCAATTTGCTTGCGCATCACCGGGTCAACCCCAAATACCTCGTGCACCATCACAACCGCCGGAAAAGGCCCTTCGCCGTCTGGAATGGCAAGCACGCCGTTGAGGGGGCTCGGGTCGGACTGGTTCGAGCCAACGGGAATCTGGATGTCACTGATTTTCAATTTCAGCCTTTCGGGTTTGCAATAAAGCGTTTGACACTGTCGGGAATCGGCAGGGTGGCGGCCTCTTGGCCATCTGGAAGCGCGGCCGAGGCGGTCAAGCTAAGTGGAACCACACCGGCCCAGACCCCGGTGTCATAGTCCTCTGGTTCATCTACCACTCCGGCGGCTCGCACCTTCACCGAAGCCTCATCGAGCGAGATGGCCAAGACGGTGGTTGCCGCGATTTCCTTCTTGGTCGATGCACGAACCTCTTTGGTGCGCCCCGGAATCAGGCCATCAGAGATCACGTCTAGCGCGGCCACCTTGGCATCACCTTCGAGAGCTTCGGCAACACCTAAAACCACCACCGAGCGATAATTCATGCTCGAGTTGAAGGTCGAGCGGGCAACCACTAATCCATCGAGAAGTGTCACCGTGATGCAGGTTGGGGCTCCGGCGGCTAGGGCGCGCATGAATCTGGCCCCGGTTGACCCGTGAATCAAGAGGCGATTGCCGTCTCGCACGAAAGCGTAGGGCAAGACGAATGGTTGATCGTTTTCGTTGTAGCCGATGTGACATAAAATCGCCGAATCTAGGATGTTGTACATCGACTCACGTTCGGCGACCGAGCGATTGCTCAAGCGATTGATTTTGGTTCGGTCGGTGCTGCCGAGACCGGATGAGTTCGTCATGGCTTTAGCCTAAACCCCAGCGTTAGAGCAGTGTTGCCGAGAGCTTTCTGGTGATTTCCTCTAGGTCAAAGAAGTGCTCGATGGCAATAACCTCGGCTGGCAAACCCTGCAGTTTTTCAACCAAATCGGGGGTCGTGAGCAAAATCTGGGCGTCTCTTGATGCCCTAGCCATCTCAACATCGGTGGCTTCAACGGTTGCCTCGATGCCCAACTGACTGAGCACCTTCTCGGCGTTCATCTTGAGCAGCACCGAAGTGCCAATGCCCATTCCGCAGACCGCGATGATTTTCATGCTTCTATTCTCGCAGTGGCTTGGCCAGAAGACCACGAATAGTTTCGACCGAGGTCGAAGTTAACAGTAAATTCACACTCGCCGGGTCGCTCATCAACTGGGCAAAAGCCTGCAGCAGTTCGATATGCGAGTCGTGATCCTTGGCGCTAAGCGCAAAAACCAAGCTGACCGGGTCATTTGCCAGATTTCCGAAGGCGACCGGTTCGGCCAGGGTCACAAGGCTCATTCCGGTGGCAAGCACCGACGGGCCCGGTCTGGCATGAGCCAGCGCCACCCCGGGAGCAATGACGATGTACGGACCAAGTTCCTCAATAGCGGCCACCATGGCACCGGTGTACTCGGTTGTAGTGCGGCCGCTTGCCACCAAAAGGCTGCCGGCCAACTCAACCGCCGCCCGCCAATCGGCAACCAACGCTTGCACGGCTATCGAACCCGGCGCGAAGGCCTGCGCCAAGCGGCTATCGCTCATCAGCTCGCGTTTGCTGCCTCAGCGAAACCCTCGGAAATCATATCCATGAGCTCCTCGCGATCTTCCAGCGCCTGGAAGGCCGCCTCGGCAGCGTTCATTTGGAATTGCTCGAGGTCGCCCAACGAGTATCCAAAGGCGTCAACTAGCAACTGCAGTTCACGGGTCAGGGTGGTTGCGCTCATCAGTCGATTGTCGGTGTTTACGGTGACCTTGAAGCCAAGGTCGTACAGCACGTCAAAAGGGTGATCGGTTAGGTTCTCGCCCAGCGCCTCGATGGCGCCGGTCTGCAGGTTAGAAGACGGTGAAAGCTCGAGTGCGATGCCACGATCGTGAACCCATTCGGCCACCGGGCCAAGCACAACGCTGTCAACGTCGCCCTCGCGCGAGGCAAAAAGGATGTCTTCGACGATGCGAACGCCGTGACCTAGTCTTAGCGCGCGACCCGAAACAATGGCGTCCTTGATGCTCTCAATGCCATCGCCCTCGCCGGCGTGAACCGTTACCGGGAACAGCTCACTTGCCAGGTAGTCAAAGGCAATCTTGTGTCGGCTTGGCAAAAAGCCCTTTTCGGCGCCGGCAATATCGAAACCAACAACACCGTTGTTGCGGTGTCGAACGGCCAACTCGGCAATCTCAAGACCGCGGTCGGCGTGACGCATGGCGGTGACCAACTGACCGGTGCGAATGAAGTGACCTTCTTCCTCCATCAACTCCATGCCCTGCTCCAGGCCGTCTTGAACCGCGTCAACGACCTCGTCGAGGCTTAGGCCCTGTTGCAGGTGCTGTTCTGGAGCCCAGCGAACCTCGCCATAGATGACGCCGTCGGCTGCTAGGTCGAGCACGAACTCGCGAGCCACTCTGGTTAGCCCGGCAACGGTTTGCATTACCGCGATGGTGTGGTCAAAGGTTTCGAGGTAGCGTTCCAGTGAGCCCGAATCGGCGGCCTCAAAGAACCACTTGGCCAAATCTTCGGCGTTATCGGCGGGTAGTCGGTGCCCAATCTCGGCGGCCAACTCGATTATGGTTTGCGGGCGCAAGCCACCATCCAGGTGATCGTGAAGTGAGATTTTTGGAAGTTTGCTGATGTCAAAGTTTGGCATTTTTTCTTTCTAACCTTGGATGCGTTCGAGCACAATTTGTCTTGGTTCGGCAACTGGTTGCTGACCGATGTCGATCTGGTGGGCTAGAGCGTCGAGTGCTCGCTCAAAACGGTCTGGCTCATCGGTATGCAAGGTTAGCAGAGGCTGCCCGGCTGTGACCCGGTCGCCAACGCCGACGTGCAGTTCGATTCCGGCACCGAACTGCACCGGATCTTCTTTACGAGCTCGGCCGGCACCCAGGCGCCAGCTTGCGATGCCAACGGCCAGGGCATCGACCTTGGTCACGAAACCATCTTCGGTTGCCTTGAGCACCTGAGTTTCTTTGGCCTTGGGCAGCGCCGCGTCTGGGTTGCCACCCTGCGCAGAGATCATGGCGCGCCACTTATCAATCGCACGCCCGTCTTTCAGAGCCGCCGCAATGTCAACGTCTGGCTTACCGGCCAGACGCAACATTTCGCGTGCCA
>CAZLWT010000137.1:0-4534 GCA_964563325.1 uncultured Rhodoluna sp.
CTAAATCACAAGGTTTTAGGGTTTAAGGTTTTAGGGTTTAGTTTCCGCCTCGGCAGGCTTTGCGAGTTTTTCTCGGCGCTCCCTGATTGCCGAAACTGCTTCCTCTAAAAGATCGTTCGCCTCCTCTTCGGTGCGGCGCTCTTTTACGTAGGCTAGGTGAGTTTTATATGGCTCATGCTTGACGATAACTGGAGGGTTAGCTGCGTCTTGACCAGCCGGAAGTCCACAGCTAGGACAGTCGATCTGCTCGGGGATATCCGCCTCATCGACGTGGGCGGCAAACTGCGGCGATTGAGTATGGCCATTGCTGCAATAGTAATTGCGAGTGACGCGATCGGCTTTGAATCCGCGATCCTGCTCCCCCATCGGGCCAGCACCAATCCTGGACCCTCTGATTGCTGAACCTCCGCTGCTCATGGGTTATGCGGTTGGAACCAAATTGAAGCGAGTGAAGAGGCCAAGTGCGATAATCACAATCACCCAAACGAGACCTAGGATGATCGTGATTCGGTTTAGGTTCCTCTCAGCGACTCCTGAAGACCCGAGTGTTGAACTTAGCCCGCCACCGAACATGTCTGAAAGGCCGCCACCTCGACCCTTGTGTAGCAGAATCAGGAAGGTTAGCAAAAGACTGGTAATGGCCAGAAGAACATAAAGCGCTATCTGTAAAGCTTGCATGGATTTTCCTTTACGAGTCGGACCTGTTGAGGCTCAACACAAATTATAAGTCGGTTTAGAGAGCAAGGTGCTTTTGAAAACGAGCAATTCCGCTAAATTCTTCGGCGTCAAGACTTGCTCCACCAACGAGCACTCCATCTACCTCTGGGCTTCTGAGGAATCCGGCAACGTTCATGGCCTTAACCGAACCTCCGTAGAGAATTCTTGTGGCCGCTGCGAGCTCTGGTCCGAAGGCATCCTGGATTGCGGCACGAATCTTGCCGGCCACGGATGCTGCCTCTTCGGGGGTCGCCACCTTTCCGGTTCCAATTGCCCAAACCGGTTCGTATGCAATTACGAAGTCACCGAGTTGCTCGTGACCTGAAAGCGCGGCCAGGGTTTGGCGAATAGGAACCGCGCTTTGACCTTCACTCTCCAACTGCTCTAGAGTTTCGCCTACGCAAATGATGGGAACCAAACCGTGACGGAAGGCCGCCGCGGTTTTTGTGCGAACAACTTCATCGGTTTCGTCATGGTACTGACGACGTTCACTGTGGCCAACCAGCACGTACTTTACGTCTAGCTTCTTTAGGAAAAGACCTGAAATCTCACCAGTGTAGGCACCCGAATCGAATTGCGAAAGGTCTTGGGCTCCAAGCACCAATTCCAACTTGTCCGCATCGATTAGGGTCTGGATGCTTCGTAAATCTGTGAATGGCGGGAAAACGGCAACCTCAGCCGACTTATAGTCGTGGTTAGCGTCCTTTAGCGACCAAGCAAGTTTCTGCACCAGGGCAATGGCCTGCTGGTGGTCCAGGTTCATCTTCCAGTTTCCAGCTATAAGTGGTAATCGCTGATTAGTCATTTAGGGCCTCCAGGCCTGGAAGCGACTTGCCCTCAAGAAACTCAAGGCTTGCACCGCCTCCGGTTGAAATGTGTCCGAACTGATCGTCGGTAAATCCTAGTATTCGCACTGAGGCCGCCGAGTCGCCGCCACCAACCACTGACAGACCATCAACTTCGGTTAGCGCCTGCGCTACTGCCCTCGTGCCGTTGGCAAAGGCAGGAATCTCAAAGACACCCATTGGCCCATTCCAGAACACGGTTTTGGCTGTTTCGATCTCCTGGGCGAACCTCTCGGCTGATTCGGGACCGATATCCAAACCAAGACCGCTGCGACCGAAGGGACTGTTTTCAATTTCGTTCGCGGCGGTAACGCACGTCTCCGCGTCAGCTCCAAATTTTGAAGCTACGACAATATCCGTAGGCAAGATGACGGCAACGCCAAGTTCCTCGGCGCGTTTTAGGTAGCCTTGCACCACCGAAATCTGGTCTTGCTCGAGCAGGCTCGACCCGACCTTGTAACCCTGCGCGGCTAGGAAGGTGAAAACCATTCCACCACCGACGAGCAGTTTGTCCACGTGAGGCAGGAGATGATCAATGACACCCAATTTGTCGGAGACCTTTGAACCGCCGAGCACCACCGCGTAGGGGCGTTCTGGCGTCTTGGTAAGCCTGGTTAGAACTTCCAGTTCCTTCTCAATGAGGAAGCCGGCAACACTTGGCAAAGCCTTAGCGAGTTCATACACCGAGGCCTGTTTCCGATGCACCACGCCGAAACCATCGCTAACAAAGTAGTCACCGAGCTCGGCTAACTTAGCAGCGAACTGCTGACGCTCAGACTCATCCTTGCTAGTTTCGGCGGGGTTAAAGCGCAGGTTCTCGAGAACCACGACGCCACTCTTATCCATCGCCTTAACAGCACCCTTGGCTTCGCTTCCGATGGTGTCTGAGGCAAAGAAAACCTCTTGACCTAAAAGCTCACCCAGGCGCACCGCTGCCGGACGCAACGAGTACTTCTCGTCTGGCGTACCATCGGGCCGACCAAGGTGCGAGATCACAATGACCTTCGCACCCTGATCAACCAGGTACTTGATGGTAGGCACCGATGCTACTATTCGGCCGTCGTCCGTGATTCTGCTCCCCTCAAGAGGAACATTGAAATCACAGCGAATTATTACTCGTTTGCCTTCGAGCGCGGGCAACGACTTTAGTGTGCGCAAGGGTGACTACTTTCGGGTTTTAGAGCTTGGAAGCGACGAGTTCGGTTAGGTCAACCAAGCGGTTTGAGTAACCCCACTCGTTGTCGTACCACGAGCTGATCTTGACTGTGTTTCCAATGACCTTGACAAGTCCGGCGTCGAAGATCGAGGAGTGCGGATCGGCAACAATGTCGCTCGAAACGATTTCATCCTCGGTGTACTTCAGGATTCCCTTTAGCGGGCCGGCTGCTGCCGCTGCCTTATAGGCCGCCTTGATTTCCTCAACGGTCGCAAGCTTCTTAGAAACCAGAGTCAGGTCGGTAATCGAACCGGTCGGGACTGGAACACGAAGCGCGAAACCATCAAGCTTGCCCTTAAGCTCTGGAAGCACTAGGCCAATAGCCTTGGCTGCGCCAGTTGAAGACGGAACAATGTTGATTGCTGCTGCACGAGCTCGGCGCAGGTCGCTGTGAGGGCCGTCCTGTAGGTTCTGATCGGCGGTGTAGGCGTGAATGGTGGTCATCAGACCGTTTTCGATTCCCCAAATGTCATTGAACACCTTAGCCAATGGTGCAAGGCAGTTGGTGGTGCATGATGCGTTAGAGATGATGTGGTGATTGGCAGGGTCGTACAGGTGGTCGTTTACACCCATTACGAATGTGGCATCCTCGCCGGTTGCAGGAGCCGAGATCAAAACCTTCTTGGCTCCGGCTTCGATGTGCTTTTTGGCGTCTTCTGCATTTGTGAAGCGCCCGGTTGATTCAATAACGATGTCGACACCTAGGTCGCCCCAGCCAAGGTTTGCTGGGTCGCGCTCTGCCAAAACCTTGATGATCTGGCCACCGACGATGATGTTGTTGCCATCCACGTTTACTTCTTGCTCAAGACGGCCGTTAACCGAGTCGTACTTCAAGAGGTGAGCCAGTGACTTCGGGTCGCTAAGGTCGTTGACCGCTACGATTTCCAATTCTGAGCCCAGTGCCAACGCGGCACGAAGGTAGTTGCGTCCGATTCGTCCAAAGCCATTAATTCCAACACGAGTAGCCAATTTGTCTCCCAATTCGATTTCCAACGCGCCAAGAAATGACGCTTCTTTGATTTGTGTTTTTAGGGTGTTATCGCCACGCGTCGTTGGGTGGAAAGTCTCTTATCAGACTAGCAGTAGACCGCCAGTTTGGTCTCTTGCGGCCTGGAAACGCGCCTGAACGTCGGCCCAAGAAACGATGTTCCAAAAGGCCTTTACGTACTCTGCTTTGACGTTCTGGTAGTCAAGGTAAAAGGCGTGTTCCCACATGTCAAGCATCAAGATTGGAATGCTTGCTGGAGCCAGGTTTCCCTGGTGGTCGTAAAGCTGTTCGATGATCAGTTTCGAGCCGAGGATGTCCCAAGCAAGGATGGACCAACCCGAACCCTGAATTCCCAACGCTGAGGCTGTGAAGTGAGCCCGGAACGCGTCAAATGAGCCGAAAAATTCGTTTATTGCGGCTTCGAGTTCGCCGAATGGCTTGTCTCCACCTTCTGGCGAGAGGTTGCGCCAAAAAACCGTGTGGTTTACGTGCCCTGCAAGGTTGAAAGCCAGGTCCTTTTGCAACTTGTTGACCCAGGTCATGTCGTTCTTGTCTCGGGCTTCTGCCAACAGGTCAAGAGCCGAGTTGGCGCCGTTCACATAGGCCAAGTGGTGCTTGTCGTGGTGCAGCTCCATGATGCGACCCGAAATGTTTGGCTCGAGGGCCGCGTAGTCGTAACTTATTGTCGAGATCCCCAGTTCTGGGAATGGCTTAACAAGAAGGAGTGGCTAATGGAGCAATCCGAAAAGGCTTGTACAGAATGGCTGG
>CAZLWT010000138.1:0-4526 GCA_964563325.1 uncultured Rhodoluna sp.
ACTCGCTGGCCATGAGCGTTGTTGCCGGCTTGGGAAACTCGATTTTTGCACCGGTTCGGCTTGCCTGCCGACCCGAAGTTCGATTTCTCACCCTAAGGGCAACACAGGAGTAAACCTGCTTTACCCTCGGGCTAGTTGCCGAAAGCCCAGGTGTCCGGGCCCAAAACCATGTAGTTTCCTCGTTCGTTATCGCAACGCGCGGTGACTTTAGAAACAAAACAACTGATCGCGCCAACCTTGATGCGCTGACCATCCTCAAGCACCAAAGCCTGTGCTGGATCTGCATAGTAACCGCCGGCGCAGGTGAACTTGGCGATATCGCTGCCATCTGCGGGCGGGTCAGCCAACAGCTGAACTTGGTATCCATAGCCGTATTGGCAGTCTGCTGGGATGGGAATCGAACCGTACCCGGTGTCGAGCGGGCTCTGCTCGCAAATGGCAAACCCCGCGTTGGCTCCGATTGAGCACCAGGTCGGGCCGGTGCCAATTTTGAAAATGTAGCCACCATAGGTGTCGGCAAACTGAACCGGGTCGACATCGACGATGGTTGACGGGGCCTCGGTTGGAACCAAAGTTGGGTCAACCGTTGGGGTGACCATCGGAGTTTGAGTTGCGGTTGGGTTAGCGGATTGGCCGGCGTCGGCCCCAAGCGTGCAGCCCGAGAGCGCGAAAATAAGCCCCAGGCAGGCTAGTGAAATCGCGATTTTTCTCACGTTTAAAAGGCTATCGCCTGCGATGACGCTTTGCATGCCTCAAAGATAACGAAATAACCAACTTGAACAGGTGTTTTTAGAACTCGCTTGCCACCAATTCGGCGATTTCATATGTGTTTAGAGCCGCACCCTTGCGCAGGTTATCGCCAACGACAAACAGCTCGATGCTGTTGGTGAAGTCTAGCGATTGGCGAATGCGACCAACAAAGGTTGGGTCTTGGCCGGCAACCATATTTGGAGTCGGGTACAAGCCGTTGGCCGGATCGTCAACGACACGAATGGTTGGTTGAGCTTCGAGTTCGCTTCGAACCTCGTCCGGGGTCAATGGGTTGGCAAAGGTGGCATGCACTGTCAGGGAGTGTGAGACCTGAACTGGAACTCGCACGCAGCTAACTGCAACCTTCAAATCATTGATGCCCAATATCTTGCGAGATTCATCGCGAACCTTCATTTCCTCTGAGCTGTGGCCACCAGCCTTTAGAGACCCGGCGAAGGGAATGACGTTCAGAGCAATTGGCACCGGCCATGGAGAGTTCGACTGATCAACGCCGGCCGCTGCGAGGGCAGCTGCGACATCATTGGTCTGGGTTCCCGCGGTTGGAAACTTAGCAACCGCAGCGATTTCGGATCGCAATTCATCGATTCCAGCGGCGCCAGCCCCTGAAACCGCTTGATAGCTTGAAACCACAAGCTCTTTAAGGGTCCACCTGTGGTGCAGTGCACCCATGGCCGCCATCATCGTCAAGGTTGTGCAGTTAGGGTTCGAAATAATGCCGAGCGGTCGGTTTTTTGCCTGCTCTGGGTTTACCTCTGGAACCACAAGTGGAACATCGGGGTTCATTCTGAAAGCGCCCGAATTGTCAACCGCAATGGCACCACGCTCAACCGCGATTGGCGCCCAGATTTCTGACACCTCGTCAGGCACGTCAAACATTGCAATGTCGATGCCATCAAAAGATTCGGGGCTCAGCTCAACAACGGTGAGCTCTTGACCATGCACGGTGAGTGTCTTGCCAGCCGACCGCTTTGATGCAATGAGGCGAATTTCTCCCCAGATATTTTCGCGGTTGTTGATGATATCAATCATCACCGTGCCAACTGCTCCAGTTGCCCCGACCAGTGCCAAGTTTGGTTTCT
This sequence comes from uncultured Rhodoluna sp., assembly GCA_964563325.1. Taxonomy (GTDB): domain Bacteria; phylum Actinomycetota; class Actinomycetes; order Actinomycetales; family Microbacteriaceae; genus Rhodoluna. The sequence continues at coordinate 1,851 of CAZLWT010000138.1, forward strand.
TGCTCAAAGCTATCTCCCTGTTCCTGCGTAAACAACTGCTTCTGAGTCGCCATCGAGCCCGAAAGCTGTGTGCACGGCACGAGTCGCCGCATCCACCTCATCCAAACTTGTAACGACCGAAATTCGTATCTCAGAGGTCGAAATCATTTCAATGTTGATTCCCGCTTTTGCCAGTGCCTCAAAGAGCGTGGCCGAAACACCCGAGTGGCTTCTCATGCCCGCGCCAACCACAGATAGCTTGCCAATTTGGTCGTCTGCTTCAATGTCTCGAAACCCGATGGTCGCTTTAGCGGCCTCAAGAGCAGCCACAACCGCGGCTAGGTCGCCCTTCGGCAGAGTGAAGGAAATATCGGAAACATGCTCGGTCACATCTGAACCGGTCGGCACGTTCTGCACGATCATGTCGATGTTGGCGCCAGCTTTGGCCACCAAAGTGAAGATCTCGGCGGCTTTTCCTGGAACATCTGGAATTCCGATTACCGTCACTTTAGCCTGGCCCTTGTCGGCGGCTACCCCAGAAACTACTGCTTCTTCCATGTTTCCTCCTGTCTTCTTTGCATAAACGATGGTGCCGGGGTCGTCGCTAAAGGTCGAACGCACCCGAATATCAACTCCGTGGCGACGAGCAAACTCTACGGCCCGGATGTGAAGAATTTTGGCGCCGGCAGCGGCAAGTTCCAACATCGATTCGATGTCGATGGATTCGAGTTTCTGGGCCGAGGGCACAACTCGTGGGTCAGCCGTGTAAATGCCGTCCACATCCGAATAAATTTCGCAAACATCGGCGTGCAACCCGGCGGCAAGCGCAACGGCTGTGGTGTCCGAGCCACCACGGCCAAGCGTTGTGATGTCTTGGCTGGTGCGATTAAAGCCTTGAAAACCGGCGACAATGGCAATTTCTCCGGCGTCTAAAGCTGCCTTTACTCGCACCGGGGTCACATCGGCGATTCTGGCGTTGCCATGAACCTCATCGGTGATGATTCCAGCCTGTGACCCTGTGAACGATCTGGCCACGCCACCCTGATCGTTTATCGCCAAGGAAAGCAGTGCCATCGAGATTCGTTCGCCCGAGGTCAGCAGCATGTCCATCTCGCGAGCCGAAGCCTCTGGGCGACTGGAAACTGAATTGGCCAAATCGACAAGCTCATCGGTGGTGTCACCCATGGCAGAAACCACAACGACAACTTGATTTCCGGCTTTTTGAGTAGCAATTACTCGGCGCGCAACGTGTTTAATCTTGTCGGCATCGCCGACCGAAGATCCACCGTATTTTTGCACGATAAGGGCCAAAAGTGCACTCCTGAAAGTTGTGTGTTCGCCCGGGTCATCCATAGACGCAGAAGTACCCATTCTACTTGATATCCCCCAATCGGGTTGAGGCGAAATCTGGCTAACTGACTGTGCGACGGCCTTCAAAAGCGCGGCCCAGGGTGACCTCGTCGGCATACTCGAGGTCGCCACCCACCGGAAGCCCAGAGGCCAGCCTTGAGATGGTCATTCCGAGAGGTGCCAGCATCCTAGTCAAATAGGTTGCGGTGGCTTCGCCCTCGAGGTTTGGGTCGGTGGCAATAATTACCTCTTGGATGCCGGGGTCGGCGAGCCGAACCATGAGCTCTTTAATGCGCAGGTTATCTGGGCCGATGCCTTCGATTGGGCTGATTGCGCCGCCGAGAACGTGATACAGACCACGGAATTCGCGGGTGCGCTCGATTGCCTGAACATCTTTGGATTCTTCGACCACGCAAATGGTGGTTTGGCTGCGACGGGTGTCGCGGCAAATGTTGCACTTTGGCTCTTCGGTGACGTTGCCACAAATTTCGCAGAATCGCACTCGCTCTTTTACCTCGCGTAAAACCTGAGCCAGCCGTTCGGCTTGGTCATCTTCGGCTTGCAAGAGGAAGAAGGCGATACGCTGCGCCGACTTTGGGCCGATGCCGGGAAGCCGACCGAGCTCGTCAATGAGTTCTTGAACTACACCCTCGTACATTACTTACCCGTCTTAGAGTCGATTGGTTCGGCGCCTAGCACCTCGCGCAAAACCGACTCGCCATAGCGTGCCGACTCGTCAACCATCTTGTTGCGTGTGTTTTCTGGCTTAGCGGCAGCTGCCGGCTCGGTCGCGATTTGCTGCTCGGCAGCGTCGGCTATCTGTGGCTTGAACTTAACCTGAGCCCCAAGCACCTCAAAGATTGCGGCTCGCAAGGCATCGGCGGCACCGGTTGTGCTCTTGAAGTTGTCCAGGTCTTTTTGACTTAGAAAACGCAAGGTCAAAACATCGCCGGTGAAATCAACCACGGTGAGCGAATAGGCGATCCTCCAAACCGAACGAGATTTTTGCCGGGCAGTTCAACATGGTGCGTCAGGAAAAGAAACTCCCGCCGCCGCTTGGCCGGCCAAACAACGCTGCGCAGCAACAGCACCGGACATTTTGTTTGCGGCGACGGGAGACGATGAAATGAGCGGATTCATCACGCTCCTTTTACCGCGCGCCTTTGCGTGCGGAATTGTTCCTGCATCCAAGCGTCGGCTTCGGCGATGCAAATTCTGACGCGCCTTGCGCCGATTTTGAGATGCGGTAATCCGCGTGCAATAAGGTCGTCAACCCAGCGAGTCGAACCTTGCCAGCGTTTCGCGTATCCGCGCTTGTCCGTGAATGGACTTGCCGCCAACGAAGAT
>CAZLWT010000139.1:0-4518 GCA_964563325.1 uncultured Rhodoluna sp.
ATCCGGTTCGGTCTCACTCATGACTCTGCACACCGCCAAGGGTCTTGAATACGATGCGGTTTTCCTCACCGGAATCGAAGAGGGGCTGCTGCCACACCGCATGTCGTTTATGACCCCCGGTGGCATGGCCGAAGAGCGCCGGCTGTTTTACGTTGGCATCACCCGGGCCAAAAAGCGACTTTACATAAGCCTCGCGATGACCAGAACGACCTTCGGCGAATCCGATTCGGCCACCCCAAGTCGTTATCTTCAGGAGATTCCAACCGCGCTGATCGATTGGCGTGAGTCGGGTGCAACCAGAGGGTCAAACCGCTACCGCGCATCCATCGCAGATAACCAAGGCTATGGCGAGGTCGAAGCCGGCAGCGGTTATGCCGGCACCCGAACCGACAAGCCAAGAACCGAGTGGAAGGGCGCAATCTCTTCGGTTCGCAACAACGAGGGGCTTCAGCTTGAGCCGGGTCAACTGGTCATGCACTCCGATTTTGGCAAGGGCAAGGTGGTTTCGGTGTCTGGTGTTGCCAACCGCCAAACCGCCGAGATTCACTTTGGATCAATCGGCGTCAAGCGACTTTTGGTAAAGGTCGCCCCAATCACCGTGATGGAAGACGATTAGCGGCCGTCCCGCGCACTAAACTAACAAATAGGTAACGGCGCCGCGCGTCAACCAAATCACGACTCCAAAAAAGGAACGCTAAGTGGATTTATTTGAGTACCAAGCACGTGACATGTTCGAAAAATACGGCGTTCCAGTTCTGCAGGGTTTAACCGCAGACACCCCAGAAGAAGCCGAAGCGGCAGCAGCCAAAATTGGTGGCACCGTGGTGGTCAAGGCCCAGGTTAAAACCGGTGGCCGTGGTAAGGCCGGTGGAGTCAAGGTTGTGCACAGTCCAGCCGAAGCCCGCGAGGCAGCCAGCAAGATTTTGGGTCTCGACATCAAGGGTCACGTCGTAAAGCGCGTGATGATTGCCGAGGGCGCCAAGATTGCCAAAGAGTTTTATTTCTCGGTGCTACTAGACCGCTCAAACCGCACCTTCCTTTCGCTTTGCAGCGTTGAGGGTGGCATGGAAATCGAGCAGCTAGCCGAAGAGCGCCCAGAGGCCCTAGCCAAGGTTCCAGTTGACGCAGTCACCGGAATCGACCTGGCCAAGGCACTCGAGATCGCCAAGGCTGGTGGCTTTGACGACGAAATGGCCGCCAAGGTCGCGCCGGTATTTGTGAAGCTCTATGACGTGTTCGTAAAAGAAGACACCACCCTGGTTGAGGTAAACCCGCTCGTGCTAACCGAAGACGGCCAGATCTTGGCCCTCGACGGCAAGGTGTCGCTAGACGACAACGCCGAGTTCCGCCACCCAGAGCGCGAGTCGATGGAACGCGACCAGCTTGACCCGCTAGAGGCCAAGGCCAAGGCGATGGATCTGAACTACGTGAAGCTTGACGGCGAAGTTGGAATCATCGGAAACGGTGCCGGCCTCGTAATGTCAACCCTCGACGTGGTTGCCTACGCCGGCGAGAAGCACGGCGGGGTTCGCCCAGCCAACTTCCTCGACATTGGTGGTGGCGCCTCGGCCGAGGTAATGGCCGCCGGTCTAGACGTGATTTTGAATGACCCACAGGTCAAGAGCGTTTTCGTAAACGTCTTCGGTGGAATCACCGCCTGTGACGCAGTGGCCAACGGAATCGTTGGAGCGCTGGAAACCCTTGGCGACAAGGCAACCAAGCCGCTAGTTGTGCGCCTCGATGGCAACAACGTGATTGAGGGCCGCCGCATTTTGGCTGACCGCAACCACCCGCTCGTCACCGTCGTTGAGACGATGGATGAAGCCGCCGACAAAGCCGCCGAACTAGCTAACCGCTAAGCACGAGAAAGATTTAAATAAAATGGCTATTTTTCTAGACGAGAACTCCCGCATCATCGTGCAGGGCATGACCGGCGCCGAAGGCATGAAGCACACCCGCCGCATGCTGGCCGGTGGCTCAAACATCGTTGGCGGTGTAAACCCGCGCAAGGCTGGTGAAACCGTTGAGGTTGACGGCAAGTCGCTTCCGGTTTTTGGCACCGTTGCTGAGGCAATGGCCGAAACCGGCGCCAACGTTTCGGTTATCTTCGTACCACCTGCCTTTGCCAAGGCCGCAATCGTTGAGGCAATCGACGCCGAGATCGCATTGGCCGTTGCCATCACCGAGGGCATTCCGGTTCACGACTCGGCTGAGGCTTGGGCATACAACGTATCCAAAGGCTTGAAAACCCGCCTGATCGGACCTAACTGCCCGGGCATCATCAGCCCAGGAAAGTCAAACGCTGGAATCACCCCGGCCGACATCACCGGAGCCGGCCCAATCGGCCTGGTTTCGAAGTCGGGCACCCTGACCTACCAAATGATGTTTGAACTTCGCGACATCGGCATGTCAACCGCTATCGGAATCGGTGGCGACCCAGTCATCGGCACCACCCACATCGACGCGCTCGCGGCTTTCGAAGCCGACCCAGAGACCAAGGCAATCGTTTTGATTGGTGAAATCGGTGGCGACTCAGAAGAGAAGGCCGCCGAATACATCAAGGCTCACGTGACCAAGCCGGTCGTTGCCTATGTTGCTGGGTTCACCGCGCCAGAAGGCAAGACCATGGGTCACGCCGGAGCAATCGTTTCTGGTTCTGCCGGAACCGCTCAGGCCAAAAAAGAAGCTTTCGAAGCCGCTGGTGTCAAGGTCGGAAAAACTCCGAGCGAAACCGCTGCTTTGATGCGTGAGGTCATCGCCAGCCTCTAAGGCTTGGCGGCTAGGGGCAGCCAAGGTGTCGCGCAGCGAAACCTTTTTTTACTCGGCGCTTCAGGCGTTGTTGGTTTGCGTTTCGGGCCTTGGTGCACTCCTATTGCCGATGTCACTCATCTGGCTGGTTGAAAACGATCCGACCGTACCTTGGCCGGTGACCTTCAAAACAGCTGCCGATATTTGGCTGGCCGGTCACGGGGTTTCGATTGATTTTGCCGCCGGCACGCTCCTAGGCTCAAAAGTTCCAGCTTTCAGTTTTGCCTTTTTGCCACTTGGTCTCAGCCTGCTGCTTGGCTTTGCGGTTTTTCGAATCGGTCGCAAACTTGCCAGCGCGCCACTTGCCTGGCCCGGCTGGTTGGGAGCAATGCTCACCTATGGTGGCTCGGCCCTTTTGTTGAGCGCGCTAACGGCATCCGAGTCGGTTTCTTCAAACAACCTGTTCGCCGTTGCCACCGTGCTCGCCTTCGTTGCGGTTGCCCTATTTCTTGGAACCTTTACCGGCAATCCGATCGAGATAGCCCAAATCGGCATCGAATCGGTTGAACGCCAAACTTTGCGAGCCTGGGGTCGGCTGCGCTTCAATAACTTTGGATGGGCCATTCGCGCTCTAGCTGGCCCGGCACTCAGGGCTGGAACCGGCGCCGTGGCAATCTTGCTGCTGGTCTCGGCGCTTGCCCAAGCCGCTCTGGTCGCCGGCAACTGGATTTTGATCACGCAGTTATACGAGGGCATTCGGGTGACCGCCCTCGGTGGCATCATGGTCACCGCCGGCCAACTTGCCATTCTTCCCAACCTTGCGGTTTACGGTGCCACCTGGTTTGTCGGCACCGGATTTTCCATCGGCAGTGGCTCACTCATCAGCCCACTCGGCACGGCGGTTGGGCCGATGCCGGCGCTGCCGATTCTTGGAGCATTGCCGATAGGAACAACATCGATTGGCCTGATTGCCCTGGCCGTACCGCTGGTTGGCGGTTTCGTGGCAACCCTAAGCATTCGCCGACTGGCCGATCAGATTCGTTTCGAGTTTGCCTCGGCCTGGTCGGCGGCGCTCAGCCTTGGGTTGACCGTCGCGCTCGTGGCAGCAGCCGAGCTGGGGATTCTGGTTGCGCTGGCAAGTGGCGCGGTTGGGCCAGGCCGTCTAGCAACGGTGGGGGCAAACCCCTGGAGCGTCGCGGCGACGGTTTTCATCGAGACCGCGGTGGTCAGCGTGCTGGCCGCTTTTCTGAGCGCGAGGCCAGATGCCCCAGATCATGACCTGCTCAAAAAAGTGAAACGGTAAACTAGTCAAGTGTTGTCGGTCGTGGTGCTCATTTCAGGTTCGGGTTCAAACCTGCGCGCCCTTTTGGAGGCGGCCAATAACCCTCTCAACGGAATCCGCATTCTTGCGGTTGGTTCCGACAACCCGGCCGATGGCCTAGCCCACGCCGAACTCTTTGGAGTTCCAACCTTCGTGGTGGCACCGCAGTCTTTTGCAAGCCGTGAGGCTTGGGGCGAGGTCCTGCTTGAAAACATTCAGCACTTTGAGCCAGACCTGGTTGTTCTTGCCGGGTTCATGCGCATTTTGCCGGCCGACTTTGTTGCGGCGCTGAGCCCAAATCTGATCAACACGCATCCATCGTTGCTGCCGGCCTTCCCGGGTGCACATGCGGTGCGAGACGCCATTGCTGCGGGGGTAACCTCAACCGGCGTGACGAGCCATGTTGTCGACGACGGGGTCTATATTGGCCCCCAGATTGCGCAAAGCGT
>CAZLWT010000140.1:0-4511 GCA_964563325.1 uncultured Rhodoluna sp.
CACCTCGAGGTGAGGGTATTTGCGAAGCGCGGCCTCAATGGCATCGGCCAACCGGGTTTCGTTGCCGGAAACCGACTCGATGTCGCAGATTTCGCGCGTCAGCTCAACAACATCGGACTGCAAATTTAATATGCTCAGGTTCACGAGTCGAGCCTAACCTGTAACCTAGAAGCGATGACTGACTTTTTAGATAGCAAAGCTTGGGGCCACGGCCTTGCAACCGTCGCGGCCGATGGCACCACGCTTGACACCTGGTACCCGAACCCTCAGCTGGGCGAAGCGCCACAAACCGACGAGCTTTGGGTGGTGCCCAAAGAACTCGATGCGCTGGTGGCCACCGATGCGCGCCGCAACGTGAGCACCCAGGTGGTGCGCACCGAAATTGATCTGACCTTGCCGGTGAGCTCAACCGCCGATGCCTATCTGCGCCTGCACCTGCTTTCGCACCTGTTAGTTGCGCCAAACAGCATCAATCTAGAAGACCTGTTGCCCAACCTGCCAATCGTTGCATTCACGAATGCCGGACCGGTTTCGGTTTCGGACTTTGAGCGGCTGCGCCCGGCACTGCAAAGGGCCGGCATCGTTGCTCTGGCAATCGACAAGTTTCCTCGGCTGGTTGACTACGTGGTTCCGAAAAAGGTTCGAATCGCCGACGCCTCAAGGGTGCGTCTGGGAGCCCACCTGTCACCGGGCACCACCGTGATGCACGAGGGCTTCGTGAACTTTAACGCGGGCACCATGGGAACCGCAATGGTTGAGGGTCGCATTTCGCAGGGCGTTATCGTCGGCGACGGTTCCGATATCGGAGGCGGAGCCTCGATTATGGGCACGCTTTCGGGTGGCGGGCGTGAACGCGTATCCATCGGAAGAAGGTCTTTGCTAGGCGCCAACTCCGGAATCGGCATTTCAATCGGCGACGACTCGGTGGTAGAAGCCGGCCTTTATGTGACCGCCGGCACCAAGGTAGCAATCGTAGACGAGGGTGAGCCTCGCTCGGTCAAGGCCATTGTGCTTTCTGGTTTGCCTAACCTGTTGTTCCGCAGAAATTCGACGACCGGGGCCGTTGAGGTTTTGCCGCGCACCGGCGTTGGGGTAACGCTAAACAGTGCCCTTCAGAACATTTAGGCCTTGCAGAACCTTTAGCCCTTCATGACCTTTAGCCCTTCAGAACCTCTAGGCAGAACCTCTAGCCGCGAACCGAATCCCAGCCCTGCTCTTTTAGCGGCTGACCGCCAAGCAACACCGCAGCCTCACCGGCTTCAATCACCAATCCGATTGGTTTGAAGCTGCGCGGAATCTGGCTTTTGGGGTCGAAGGTCGCCAAGAGCGAATGGTCTTCCCCGCCGCCAATAACCCAGATTTTGGCATCGGCATCAATCGCTTGAGCCGCCTGCTCTAAGACGGCTTCGAAGCCCTGCAGTTGCTTTTCATCGATGGATAGGCTGACGCCCGAAGCACTCGCAATGCGAGCCGCATCGCGTGCCAAACCATCTGAAAGATCAAGCATCGAGGTTGCCCCGGCAACGGCTGCTTCGATTCCCGATGCAATCGGAGGGTTTGGCCGAAGTTGAGTGTTGACCAAATCGTCATAGGCGCTGATTGCCCCCGCATTGCCCGACTGCAACAGCGCTAGGCCAGCCGCAGCTCGCCCCAGGGTGCCCGCCACGGCCACGATGTCGCCAATCTTTGCTCCCGAGCGTAAAACCGGCGTCCTGCCCTCGAGGCTGCCGTGAGCGGTCACCGCGATAACTATTTGAGCACCGGCCGCCAAATCGCCCCCGACAACCCCACAACCCGGCGCCAAGGCTTCGCAACCGGCCTTCAATCCATCGGCAAACGCTTCGAGCCAGGAAACTTGCGTGTCACTTGGGGCCACCAGGGCAACGGTCAGCGCGATTGGTCTCGCCCCCATTGCGGCCACATCTGCCAGATTGCTGGCAACGGCCTTCCAGCCCAAATCAAAACCGCTTGACCAGTCCCGCCTGAAATCATGGCCTTCGACCATGGTGTCTGTGGTCACCACAAAACTGCCATCCGGCGCCGAAATTACCGCGCAGTCGTCGCCCGGGCCGACCAAAGCCCCGGTTGCCAGATTGAGTCTAGAAATGGTGCGCTTGAGGCTTTCGTTTTCGCCGATTGAGCCGATAGTGTCTGGTTTCGTCACAATCCAAAGGTAGCCTGTTTAGTAATGAATATTTCGCCTGGACCACTTCGCAAAACCCTGATCAGCCTGACCATTGCTCTGGTTGCCACCACCCTCAGCTCCTGCAGCGCTACCGTGGCACTTGAACCGGCAGCGCTGGCCAATGACCCAAGCTGCGCCGAGGTAAGTGTGCGCCTTCCGACAACCGTTGCGGACCTAGACAAACGCGCAACTAACGCTCAGGCCACCGGAGCCTGGGGTGAGCCAACCGCGGTTATCTTGCGCTGCGGGCTCGAGCCGGTTTATGCAAGTCAACTCGTCTGCGTCACCTCTTCCGGGGTCGATTGGCTCGTGGATGCCAGCAAGGCCCCAAATTACCGTTTCATAAGTTTTGGCAGAAATCCGGCGACCGAGGTAATTGTCAACTCAAGACTGGTTTCCGGGGCAAGAGCCCTAGACGATTTGGCGCTTTCTATAACCACAATCAAGCAAACTCGGCGCTGCACCCAAAAGGGCTAAAACCCCCCTTTGAAGTGCCGCTGTGGCCCACTCGATTTAGGGCGAACCACAGCGACTTCGGAACTACCTGATCTTCCAGCTACCGTCAGCGTTTATGACAACCAGCGAGGGCCCAGCACTCGCGGGCACGGTGCCGTTATAAGAACCAATTTCGTTCACCAACAAACCATAGGTGCTCGAATCTGAGTGTTGAACCACCGAAAAGTTTCCTGAGCCTCGGTGCGAGATTTTCCAAATCGGTGCGGGTCCGTCGTATTTGAAAACGCCATCTCCGAGCCTCGCGGCTGGCAGGGCCCTAGCGTGGTCAAGATCCATGACCTTCACCGACCAACTTCCCGAGGCGGTGACTTGCAATCTCGATCCCTCGTTGCCAAAGCTATTCAAACCGTAGGCCGTGGTTCCGGCATAGGAACCAATCTCATTGACTGCCAAATCAACCATTGTGTTACTCGAATCTAAAACCTCAATCGAAAAATTCGAGCTGCCCTTGGCCTTCACGTCAAGAATTCCTTGCGAGGCGCCGGCGGGAAGGTCCAGCACATCCGAACCCGAACCCCTGAATGTTTTAGAGGTAAATGTTGGATACGATTCGGCGTACCAGTTGACGGTGACTACCGGGTCTGTCACATCACCCGAGCCGGTCGGGCTTTGCGAATCGGTGACCCCACCCGAGGTATCTTGAGCGGACTGGTTGCCCGTTGAAGATTTTGGAGCAATCGCACCAACCAAAATCAACACACCCATGACGATCCAGGCCACAGTCTTGTGCTTGTCGTATCCGGCCAAAAGCTCATTTTGTTTGTCGCGAAAGTTGCCTGAAAGAATCAAAATCAGGTCAATGAGATACCAGATTCCGAAGCCGCCGAGGGTGAAAAGCTTCAGCAGCCCGGTGCCAACTTTGCCAACAAAAAATCTATCAACGCCAAAAAAACCAAAAAATACACTCAAGAGCCAGACCGCTATAAACGATTTGCCCCCGGTGCCTTGAACGTTTGCCTCAGACATTTAAATCCCCCTGTGAACGAATGCATTCGAGAATCCCCCAATGCTCTTCAAACTCTAGGCAGTGGGTCTGACATTCGTTCGGTCGAGGTTCTATTTGCCCTCAAGCGCCAAACCGATTAGCTCGTCGATTAGATCCGAGTAGCCAAGCCCACTGGCTTGCCAAAGCTTTGGATACATCGAAACCGGAGTGAATCCGGGCATGGTGTTAATTTCATTCACGAAAAAACCGTCGGCGGTCAAAAAGAAATCAACCCTGGCCAAACCCCTTCCGCCGATGGATGCAAAAGCTCGCGCCGCAAGGTGTTGCATTTGGGCTAGCAAATCGGGGCTAAGTTGCGCCGGAATCACCAGTTGCGCCGAGTCGTCTCGGTACTTGGCTTCAAAATCGTAAAACTCGCGGCCGCGCATGATTATTTCGCCGGCAACCGAAACCCGGGCCGGTGAGTCATGCGAACCAGAAAGCACGGCGCATTCCAGCTCGCGCCCAACCAATCCGTGTTCGACCACGACTTTGTTGTCATGCTCCAGCGCGGTGGCCACGGCCGCCGGAAAATCAGCCCAGTCTTTTACCTTGGAAACGCCGACCGAAGACCCGGCCCGCGCCGGTTTTACAAAGAGCGGAAGCCCGCCCAACTGCCGGCACTGCGCCATGGCAATCTCGGGGTCATTCAACCATTTAGCCAAGGTGATGACAACGTGCGGGGTGGCTGGCACTCCGGCCTGCAACAAAAGCGCTTTGGTGAACTCTTTGTCCATGCCAGCAGCCGAAGCAAAAACTCCATTGCCAACGTAGGGAACCCCAACCAGTTCGAGGAAACCCTGCATGGTGCCGTCTTCTCCGAAC
>CAZLWT010000141.1:0-4500 GCA_964563325.1 uncultured Rhodoluna sp.
AAACGCTTCTGCACATCGGTCTGCAGTGCAGTCGCATCAGCGCCGTCCTTGACTGTGACCTGAATGGAGATGCCTCCGGCAGCGGCGCCAAAGGCAACGCGACCGTCTCCGGTTGAGCCGATTGTGGTCTGAACCACCTGAACCTCATCGCGTGCCAGCAGAATGGCTTCTACCTTTGCGGTTGCAACGTCTTTTTGCTTGAGGCTAGAACCTGCAGGAAGCGTTTGGCTGATGGTGAATGAACTTGAGCCAGAACCGCCGATGAAGTTGGTCTTCAACAGACCCACCAATCCAAAGGTTAGAACCAAGATGATTACCGAAGCCATCAGCGTTACAAATGGGTGGGCCTGGGTGGTTTTTAGCACCGGCAAATAGCCGCGCTGCAACCAGCTCTTACGTTCCTTGGCTTCTTCAGCCGCGCGAGCTTTCAGCTCAGCCTTTTTGGCCGCCTTGGCATCTAGGGTCAAATCAACCTTCGGTGATTTGAGGAACCAGTAGGCCAGAACCGGCACGATTGTTAGCGACACAAAGAGTGAGGCTACAAGTGCAATTGCGAAGGTGAAGGCGAAGGGTCTGAATAGCTGACCCACGATTCCGCCGACTAGAGCAATCGGCAAGAACACTGCAACGGTGGTGATGGTTGCTGCGGTGATTGCGCTAGAAACTTCCTTCACGGCGCGAAGGATAGCCTTGCTCTTTGGCTCACCGTAGGCAAGGTGGCGATTGATGTTTTCAATGACCACAATCGAGTCATCCACCACGCGACCGATTGCAATTGTCAGCGCGCTAAGGGTGAACAGGTTTAGCGAGAAGCCGAACCAACTCAGACCCACAAAGGTAATCAACACCGAGGTCGGAATCGAAATCGCAGTGACGATGGTCGAGCGAATCGAGAGCAGGAAGATCAGGATGACGATGATGGCAAAGCCAAGACCCAAGAGGCCCTCGCTGTTTAGGTCTTCCAAAGATTTCTCTACGAAAGGTGCCTGGTCAAAGATCGTCGTGACGGTAACGTCTTTGCCAAGTTTGGATTTCAGCTCTGGAATCAACTTATTGACATCGTGTGAAAGGGATACGGTGTTGCCATCGGGGGTCTTCGTGATTGAAATCGCTAGGGCCGCTTGACCATTCACGCGAGCAATGCTGGTGACCGGGGCGTTCTCGTAGCGCACGGTCGCGACATCAGAAATCTTTAGAACCTTGATGCTGGTGGTGACGGTGGGAACGGTTGGAGTGGTCGGAGTGGTGCTTCCGCCAGTTGCACCGCTAGGGAAGCCGGATGGGAATCCACTTGGAAAACCTGAGGTGCCCGTTGTGGTTGTCTTTGGAATGCTTGTTGTGGTCTTGGTGGTGATTAGTGGCAACGCCTTGAAAGTGGCCAGGCTCTCCACAGCAGTTCCGGCCTCAACCGAGAGGGTGCCCTTGCTGTCGTCAATGGTGCCGGCAGGAATCACCAATCCATTGGACTGCAGTGCGGTGACGATGGATTGTTGGGTGAGGTTATTGGCATCAAGCACCGATTGCTTTAGCTTCAGGTTGATGCGTTTTTCGGTGATTCCCGAGATTGTTACATCGCGCACACCTTTGACACCGGTAAATAGCGGAGTGGCAATGTCAGCGAGGATTTTGCCGACGGCTTCGTTGTTGCCATTCGGGCCTGAAACACCCAGGGCGATAATCGGAATCGAGTCTAGGCTTCCAGAAAGCACGGTTGGGGTCACATCGGTTGGCAAAGAGTTCTGGATTCCGGCAATCGCACCGGCAATCTCTTCTTTAACCTTTGCGCTGGTGGTTCCAAACTCAAACTCAACGCGCACGGTAGAAACGTTGCTTTGCGAGGACGTGGTGGTGTTGGTCACGCCTTCGAGACCCTTGACGGCATCTTCAATCTTGCGACTGACTTGCTTATCAACCACCTCTGGCGAGGCTCCGGGGTAAATGCTGACAATTGCGGCTTGTGGAACCTCAATCGAAGGAAAGAGCTCCTGTCGCAGGGATCCGAGTGATATCACGCCGAATATCGCAATGATTACGGTGATCAGTGCTACGACCGATCGGTTTGCGACACTGAGTTTTGCTAAACGAAACAAGGTTCCTCCGATATGTGTTTACCTAGGTAACTAAGCATAGCCTCTATAAGGCAAAAAGCCGACCAAACGCGCGGGTCTAATGGGTGCTAACCCCAGCAGTTACAAGGTTATTCCAATCCGCAATACTAGGCTGATTGGCATGTTGAACTTTCGCAGAACAAACTTGATCTTCCGAAGGTCCTTGTTGCTGCTTCTAGCCCTGCTATTCACCCTGCCGTTCTTTGTCCCCAGTCAAACTTCGGGCACCAAGACCTTCCTTCAAGCCGCCGGCTCAAACGCAACCTTCATAAGTGTGAATCAGGTCAAGGTGCACTTCGACGCGATCGAATACTCCGGAAGCTGTCATTGCAAGGCACCCCTCATCGTGTTGCTTCACGGCTTCGGTGCCAGCAACTTCACTTGGCGCGACCTTGCCAAACCTTTGAGCCAGTACGGCCGAGTGGTGGCCTTCGAGCGCCCTGGCTATGGTTTCACCGAGCGCCCAACTCAGTGGTCTGGCGACAATCCCTATGGTGATGCATTCATCATGAAAATAATCACGCGCGTCATTCACCGGTTCGGTGGCAACCGCCACGTAGTGCTGATTGGTCACTCTGCAGGGGCAAACCTAGCCGCACAATATTCCCTACAGAATCCAAGCGGCGTTCACTCGCTCGTGCTCATGGCTCCTGCCATTCTCGTGGCCGGTGGTCTTCCCGATTGGGCCAAGCCCTTCGCCTATGTTCCGCAGATTGCACACCTAGCCCCCGTGCTGGTCGGGCAGATAGCCCAGTACGGCGACTCGATAATTCGAGCCAGTTTCTATGACCAAAAGGTGGTCACTCCTGCCGTGCTTGCGGGCTATCACAAACCGCTGCAGATAAAAGGCTGGGAGTCCGCCCTCTGGCAGGCGACCCTGGCCCCGCGAAACAGTGACCTCAGAGATCGACTTAGCGATATTAGGCAGCCAACGCTCCTAATCACGGGCGACCAAGACACCATCGTTCCGACCTGGCAAACCCGCAAACTTTCGCACCTGCTGCCCAACAACCAGATCGTGGTGGTTCCGCGTGCCGGGCACCTTGCGCATGAGGAGTATCCATCGTCGGTATTGGCCGCCATTGCCAAGCGGGCCGGTTATTTGTTTTAGGCTGGGGCGATGAGCGAAACCCTGCCACCCTGCCCAAACTGCAACTGCGAGTACACCTACGAAATGGGCGACCTGCTGGTTTGCCCAGAGTGCGCGCATGAGTGGTCAGCAGAATCGGCGATGGATGTCGCCGAGGCCACCGAAGCCGAGCGCATCGTCAAAGACTCGGTCGGGAACCGACTCTTTGATGGCGACACCGTGACCATCGCCAAAGACCTGAAAGTCAAGGGCAGTTCAAGCTCGCTCAAGGTTGGAACCAAGGTGCGTAACATTCGGCTGGTAAAGGGGGCCGACGGTCACGACATCGATGCCAAGGTTGATGGCTTCGGGCAGATGATGCTCAAGTCAAGCGTGGTCAAGAAGGTCTTGTAGCGAAAACCAAGGTAGCAATGCCCGACCTGCGATAAACTTGGGCTTGCTTTGGATTTCAAAGCCTGCCCTCGTAGCTCAGTGGATAGAGCAAGAGCCTTCTAATCTCTTGGTCGCTGGTTCGATTCCAGCCGAGGGCACCACTAGACTCCGAGTTATCAATGGTGCGATTCAGGCATCCATGTAACCAGTCGAGAGGTAGACGGCCATGTCTAGTAAAAGCAACGAGAGCGCAAATAAGCCGAATCGATTCGGACCCCTAGGTCGCGTTTCAAGATTTTTCTATACCAAGTCAAACCTGCTCACCGCGCTGATTGCCACCGCAATTTTTCTCGGATACCTTGTCTTTGTTCTAACGGCGCAGGGTAAGACCTTTGCAGTAGCTAACAGCACTGTGAAGTCACTTGGAACTTCGTTGGGCTTTGGTCAAACAGAGATCCTTGCATTCCTTTCAGAACGTTCTCATCAAATGATTAGTGCCTACATAAACTTCAATCAGGTTTGGGACACCCTCTTTGGCTTGATCTATGGGGTTATGTATGTGCTCTGGGTATCGGTGTTGTTTAAGTCACATTCGCAACGGGTTGGGATTTTGAATCTTCTCCCATTTGGTCAAGTTGTCTTTGACTGGTTGGAGAACGCCTCGCTGGCCGCGCTCTCAAACCAGTACCTTGCAGACGGTACGATTTCTTCGTCGACCGCTTTACTTGCCTCAACGTTCTCGGCTACCAAGTGGGTATTTTCGCTACTGGTCTATGTAGTGATTTTGGTTGGCATTGTCATACGGGTAGCAGGGGCACTGAAGAGGCGAAACCAGCCTGTTAAATAGAACCTTGAAAAATGGTTGAATGGTCGTTCATAGATAGCCTGGCCGCGCAAGTTGAGGGCTGCAAAGTTGTGGTTGATGGCTCT